>DASPSM010000266.1:0-7439 GCA_035623955.1 Planctomycetaceae bacterium | reverse complement strand
CACGACGGTCTTTGGACTGAGTGCCGGGCTGCCGTTCTTCTTGGGCATCTGGGGGGCCAACCGATTCGTCCAGTCGATGGGCTGGCCGGCACTCGTCAAAACCTCTTCCCGCTGGTACCCGCTCGGTGGGCAGGCGACCGTGATGGGCTTCCTCTCGCTGAGCTTCTTGCTGGGCGACGCCGTAATCCGGCTCTATTTGGGCGGAATCGTCAAAATCGGCCAGGAACACTCGGAGACACCACTTGGTCAATTGGCCGATTGGCGGGCTGTTTTCCTGATTGCGGCCGCGAGTCTCGGTGCGATTGCTCTGCTGACGCTGGCGCTCTTGCGCTCGAGCCCTCGCGATCTGGGTCTCGAGGAGCCGAGCGCCAATCCCAACAACGTCTTCGGAGAGGCCGGCCAATCGGCGGCAACCGTGCCGCTGAAAGACTTGATTCTGCCGATGCTCGAGAGCCCAGTGTTCTGGTCGATCTGCGGCATCAATTTTGGCCTGACGCTGATTCGCGAGACGTTTAACAACTGGAGCACGACCTATTTGAGCGACGTTGGTCTGTCCGCGGGGGACGCCGGCATCGCCAGCCTTTCGTTTCCGCTGGCCGGGGGAATATCGGCGATCGTCGCAGGCTTGCTCTCGGATCGTTTGCGCGGGCGACACGGACTCGTCGTTGTGCCGTCGCTAATCCTTGCGACGATGTCACTTTACGTGATGGGCGTGGTCGACGTTGCCGGGAAGCCGCGAGCTGCCATCGCCCTCATTTCGGTCACCTCGTTCTTTCTGATCGGCCCCTACACCTATCTGAGCGGCGTGATGGCGCTCGATCTAGGAGGCAAACGGGGCAGCTCGACGGCTGCCGGCCTGCTCGACGGCGCCGGCTACCTGGGCGCCATCGCCTCCGGAGCCGGTGTCGCCTGGATCGCGGACAAATACCAATGGGGCGTGGCCTTCCAGTCGCTCTCGCTCGCGTGCGCCTTGACCCTCATTTTCGCGCGGGCATACTTGATCCTCAGCGAGCGACGACGTCACTCGCGCCCGCGCGACGATTTTTCTGCCACCGAGAGCGAGCCGAATCGATGACCTCCAACGGCCGATCCGACGTTTTGATCCTCGAAATTGCCGATCTCTTCGCGCGGCGCGGGGTCGAAATGTACGCCGGCGAGCCGGTCACGCAGACCGAACACGCGCTGCAGGCGGCGCTGCAGGCCGAGCAAAGCGGGGCCGATGCTGCATTGATTACGGCGGCGTTTCTGCACGATGTGGGGCATCTGCTGCATGGGCTGGACGAGGACTGCGCCGAGGATGGCATCGACGATAAGCACGAATCGCTGGGGGCACAGTGGCTTTCCCAACATTTCGGCTTCGAGGTTGTCGAACCAGTGCGGCTGCACGTCGCCGCCAAGCGATACCTCTGCGCCGTCGACGAGGAATATCACGCCCGACTGTCGCCCGCATCGCGACTGAGCTTGCGACTGCAGGGTGGTCCTTTCACGGCGGCCCAAGTGAAACACTTCGAGGAACATCCGTGTTTCGAGGCGGCAATCAAGCTCCGCCGCTGGGATGAGCAGGCCAAGATTCCGCAGCTTCGGACTCCCCCGTTGGAGCACTATCTCGACTACGCGCGTTCTGTAATCTCCGCGCCCAACTGAGACCGCGGCGTCTCAATAGTTTTTGCCGACTTTTCGAGGGAATCGATGGCCGCGCCAATTCGTCTCGTCGTTTTCGACATGGCGGGAACGATCGTCGATCACGGCTCGGTTGCCCCGGTCGCGGCACTGGTCGCCGCATTTCGTGAGTTAGGCCTGGAACTCTCGACCAAGGAAGCCCGCGGGCCGATGGGCTTGCCCAAGCGCGACCACATCGCGGAGGTCCTGCGGTTTCCTTCGATGTCCTCGCGCTGGAAACAGGCCTTCGGCCGCGAACCGACGTCGGCCGATGGCGATGCCATCTACGAGCGGTTCCTCCCGTTGCAGGATGCGGAAGCGCAGGCTCGGGTCGAATTAGTCCCGGGGGCGCTGAAATGTCTGGCCGCACTGCGCGAGAGAAAAATCGCAATCGGGACGACTACCGGTTATCCGCGCTCGATCGGCCAGCCGATCGCCGAGCGCGTCGCCGCGCAAGGATTCGTGGTCGATTTTTCCCTCTTCCCGGACGACGTGAAGGCGGGGCGACCGGCGCCTTGGATGATCTTTCGCCTGATGGAGCTGACCGGCGTCTATCCGGCCTCCGCCGTCGTCAAGGTGGGCGACACTGTTCCGGACATCGAAGAGGGTCGCAACGCAGGCGTCTGGACGGTCGGGGTCACCGAAACCGGCAGCGAGGTCGGCCTGACTCTCGCCGAATGGCAGGCGACCGCCGCACCCGAACGGAAACGCCTCGCTGCCGCCGCTGGTGAAAAGCTGACGGGAGCCGGCGCCCACGCGGTGATTGATTCAGTCGGCGAGTTGCCGGCGCTGATCGACGAGCTTGAAAAGATCGAGGGAAGCACCGTCGGGCTGACGCCCGACGCTCGCCGGGCCTAAGGTGCTTCCAAGTCGCCGGCGAGCAAACGACCTTCATTCCCAGCGTCGCCAGTTTGCTTCCGCCAGGCCGAACGACAACGTCATGCCGGCGCCGCCGGTCGCTGTCACGATCGAGACACCGGGCAGTGGCTCGGCGATGAATTGGGGCTCGGACGCGTGTTTCGCGTAGATTCCTGACCAGCGCTCAGCGATCGTCCAGCTTTGCAGTTGAAAGACGGCCCGCAGTTCGCGCAGCATTAGATTGTCGATTTCCGTTTTGTCGAACGGCGAAATCGCGCCGTCATATTCGTGGGAGTCGCCTAGCACCGCTTCGCCAAGGCGGTTCTGCGAGACCATCACGTGGATCCCAAAGCGATCCAGCTCGGGCGATTCCTGGGCCACGCGCTGCTTGAGGGCTGCCAATGTTTGGCAGACTTCAAAGTTTTTATAGTGCCGCAGCGTCAAGCCGCTGGCGAGGTGCGGTCCGATCCGCCAGCCGCCCGGCTGAGGCTCTGTCCGCAGCATCTGCAGCTTGCAGCGCCGCAGGCCTGACTTCGCAAGGACGTCAGGAAAGAGCGTCTCGAAGTCGGCCCCGCTGCAGATGATCGTGCGGTGCGCGGCGAACCGACGACCGTCCGCCGTTTCCACACCCCGTTCGTCAGCCGCCCGCACGAGCGTGTTGAAACGAAACTCGACACGGTGACGATTATGCAGCCAGTCGGCAGTCGCGGTGATTGCTTCCCGGGGATCGACGCACAATTCGCTCGGACTCGATAATCCGCCAAGCAGCCCTTCCGGATTGGCTGCGCGAGCAGCCTCTAGCACTTCCGCAGCCGTCATCAGGCGCACGTCGTAGCCGAGAGCTGGCGCGCGCTGGGCGAACTCGGCGAGAACAGCCATTTCATCAGCGCGATGAGCCAGGTGAATCGAGCCGCATTCGTTGACCCAAATTCCGGCCTCTTTCTTGAGTTCCAGCCACAATTCGCGCGTGCGCAGCGCGATCGCGTGGCAGCCGCCCGCAGGCTGACCAATCGGCCAGATCATGCCGAAGTTGCGAATCGAAGCGCCTTCCGCACGCCGCGAGCGTTCAAAGACGCGGACCGACTTTCCGCGCCGGACCGCAGCCCACGCGTGGGCAAGGCCGACGATTCCTGCGCCGACAATAATCACATCGGTTTCGGGCATTCGGGCGTTCTGACTCGACGGGAAGTGATTCCTCAAGATTTTCGTTTGACTGCATATTCCAGGAGGACCGTGCCGGTCTTTTTGTAAACCTTGCTCTCGACGAGTCGCAGCGTGGTTCGCGCGGACAGCGTGGGCAACAGGGGCACACCGCTTCCCAGGAGAACCGGAATGACGGCAACCTCAACCGTGTCGACCTGGTTGATCTCGAGCAGGCTGCGAAACAATATGCCGCCGCCAAACAGCCAGATGTCCTTGCCGGGCTTCGCTCGCAGCCGCGAAACTGCGCCCTCGAGGTCATCATTCACGATCGTGACCTCCGGGTAGTCGTCGGGCCGCAACGTCCGGGACACGACGACGACCGTTCCCGGCATCGCGGGGCCGCCGGCGGTTTGTGTCAGCTCAAACGTGCGCCGGCCCATCAAGAACGTGTCGAAGCGGGCAAACATCGCCGCGAAATCGACCTCCGGATCTGTGTCGATCCAGTCGAATTCGCCGTTGGGCCCGGCGATATAACCGTCAAGACTCATCGCGACCGAGTAGCAGATTCGTCTCATTGAGATTCCTAGTGCCGCTAGAACTATCTCACGCGCCACCTTGTTCGCTTCGCGTCCTAGCCATTTTGGTCCTGCGAGTCACGTTTCGCCACGCGCGATTGGGCACCGGCGCAATCCGCGAACGGACGCTGGTGAACGTTGGGCTTAAGTCATACAAATCATGATAGAGGCGTCGTATCGATCTTGAGCCTATCAGAGCATCGCCAATTTTTTGTCACGCGGAGAGCGACGCGCGGCCACCCAGACAGGCTAACGATGAAAAAGGGAGACTTCACTGCCAATCCGCGGCTGATCTGGATCACCGCACTGGCGATTCCGGTTGGCATCCTGTGTGCGTTCGTTGCCCTCGTGCTGCAGCGGTTGATCGGGCTGTTCACCAACGTCTTTTACTACCACACGCTGCGGATTCCCGAACAACTCGTCTCACCGCCGGACAATGCCGTTGGCTGGGCTGCGGTGGCGATGATCTTCGTCCCGGCAATCGGCGGGCTGATCATCGGATTGATGGCGCGGTACGGTTCCGAACGCATTCGCGGCCATGGCATCCCCGAGGCGATGGAAGCGATCCTCATCGGACGGAGCCGGATGCAACCCAAAGTGGCGATCTTAAAGCCCCTCTCGTCGGCGATCTCGATTGGCTCCGGCGGACCCTTTGGCGCAGAAGGGCCAATCATCATGACCGGCGGCGCGTTCGGCTCGATCATCGCGCAGCTGTTTCACATGACGGCAGCCGAACGAAAGACGCTACTGGTCGCCGGAGCGGCCGGGGGGATGTCGGCCACGTTCGGCACCCCGATTGCCGCCGTGCTCCTGGCCGTCGAGCTGTTGCTGTTTGAGTTGAAGCCCCGGAGCTTGATCCCCGTGGCCGTGGCCAGTGCAGTCGCCGGCCTCCTGCGGTTGAATTTTGCCGCCAGCCCTTCCTGGAGCCTCGGCGCGGATCCGCTCTTTGCGATTTCCATGCATCCACTTCCGGATGTCACCACGCTGTCGTCATCCGTGGCCGTTGGTCTGATCGCGGGTTTGGTCGCCTTGGTGTTGACAGGGGCGGTCTATGCGGCCGAAGACCTGTTTCAGCATCTGCCGATCCACTGGATGTGGTGGCCGGCTCTGGGGGGGCTTGCCGTCGGCATCGGTGGATACTTCCAACCGCATGCTCTGGGCGTCGGCTACGAGAATATCGCCGATTTGTTAAGGGGGGATTACGCGTTCTGGCCCATCGTGGGCTTGATCGTCGTGAAGGGGCTGATCTGGTCGGTCAGTCTCGGTTCGGGCACGTCGGGCGGCGTGTTGGCACCCTTGTTGATTATCGGCGGGGCGCTGGGGGCCATCGAGCACACGCTCGGCTTGCCGGGCGGCGACCGGACCCTTTGGCCGTTGGTCAGCATGGCGGCGGTGATGGGCGGCACAATGCGTTCGCCGCTGACCGGCGTCCTCTTTGCCCTGGAACTCACGCAGGACATTCACGCGCTCTTGCCGCTGCTAATCGGTTGCACCTTTGCCCATGGTGTCACGGTGCTGGTGATGAAGCGCTCGATCCTGACCGAGAAAGTGGCCCGCCGCGGCTTCCATGTCAGCCGCGAGTATTCCGTCGATCCGCTTGAATTGCTCAGCGTGGGCGACATCATGGCGAGCAACCTGGTCACGGTTCCGGCGACGCTGCCGATCACCAAACTCCTCGAGGAATACTTCGCGGGGAACGCGGAGCGCCGACACCCGAGCTATCCCGTGGTGGATGAAAGCGGCCACCTCATGGGAGTCATCACCCAGGGCGACGTCCTGGAAGAGTGGGTCATGGCCTGGCTGCGCAAGAGCGAACAGGCCGCCCTGATCGAGGTCGTCCCGGTGATCACCTACGACCTGATCAATCGCGAGCCGATCACTTGCTTCCCTTGGGAGTCGGCACGCGGGGCCGCGGAAAAAATGGCGCAGCACGGGGTGGGGCGCCTCGTCGTTGTCGATCCCATCGATCCCTCAAAGCCGATCTCCATCGTCACGCGCAGCGACTTGTTGAAGCCGCGCGCTCGCGCCGTCGAAGCCGAGAACGTCCGCGAACGGGTTCTGGGCGCCAATTTGTCCTTCCGCCGAAAGGGGCCGCAGCCGTTGGGCAGCTAGAGGAGCGTCGCATGGCGGAATCGGTCGATCTCTACGGCACGGCATACGGCAACTTCGCGAACCGCGCAATCGAAGAGGTCCGGAAAGAGACTTACGGGGAAGATTTCGGCCAGAGCAGTTGGGTCACCGGGGACGAGTATCGCCGGTTCTTCAAGTTGCTGGCGCTGCGGGCCGGCGAGCACGTCTTGGATATCGGTTGCGGCTCGGGCGCCCCGTCCCTGTTTTTAGCGCGCGAGACCGGCTGCCGCGTGACGGGCGTCGACATCAGCGAACCCGGGATTCGCGCAGCCCAGTCGCTGGCCCGCGAGTCGGGGCTGCAGGAGTCAGTCAAGTTCCGCCTCGCCGACGTGTGCGCGCCGATGGCGTTCAGCGCGGGGGAATTCGACGCGATCGTCTGTATGGACGTCCTCTGCCACCTGCGGGGCCGCGATCGAGTTTTTAAAGACTGGCACCGCGTGTTGCGGGCCGGGGGCCGCGCTCTGGTGACCGATCCTGTCGTCGTTACGAGTCTCGTCGCAAAGGAAGATCTCGCGCTGCGGAGCTCGACGGGACATTTCGAGTTCTGCCCGCCCGGCGTAAACGAGCGGTTCCTCCGCGAAGCCGGTTTTGAGTTGGAGCCGACACTTGACACGACCGACCAGGAAGCTGCCGTTTCGCAACGCTGGCACGACGGGCGCCAAGAACGGGCGGCAGAACTGACTCGCCTTGAGGGCCAAGAAACGTTCTTGGGCCTGCAACGCTTCCTCGCCACGGTTCACAGGCTGTGCGCCGAGCGCCGCCTGTCTCGGTACGTTTATCTGGCGCGAAAGCCTGATCGTTGAATGCCGATCGACCGACCTGGCTTGCGGCGAGGCCTTTCGCCTGAATCATCTGTCCCTCGTTTGAATCAGTCCGCAACGGTCCGGACCAGATTCACTGCCGTTCTGCTCCATAGGGGCGTGGCTTCAGAAAACTCGCGTCATCGTTCCATTTGATTTTTCGGAGCAATCCGGGACGGCCAGCAACGGAGCCAATTGCGAAAATGCACGAGGAAAGCATCGCAATCGTGGTTGCCTCCCGACATCACGGCAATACGCGGAAGGTGGCCGAGGC
>DASPSM010000263.1:0-4123 GCA_035623955.1 Planctomycetaceae bacterium | reverse complement strand
GACCAGGCCGGGGCAATCGCCCCCCGCGCGCTATGTTTACGATCCGCTCGACGTCCGTCCGGCCGAACTCGAACGCGAGCCAATCAAGAACGAGGTGACGGATCAGCGCCGCGCGCTCAACCTCTTCGGCCGCGGCCTGGTTTTCCACAGCGATCCGTTCCCGGAAGCCGTTGAAATTACAGGCTACCTGAAGTTTGTCGCGTGGATCGCGCTCGATGTCCCCGACTCCGATTTCGCCGTCAGCATTTATGAGATCAAGCCTGACGGAACCAGTATTGCGCTATCCGATGACCTCAAACGGGGCCGCTACCGGGAATCGTTGCGAAAGGAAAAGCTGGTCAAGCCGGGCGCGATCGAGCGCTACGTGTTCGACTCGTTCACCTTCTTCTCCCGCCGCCTGGAGAAGGGGAGTCGACTGCGGCTCGTCTTCTCGACGCCGAATTCGATCTACCTCGAGAAGAACTACAACAGCGGAGGCGAGGTGAGCGCGGAGTCGCGTGCCGACGCCCGAACGGCTCACGTGTCGCTGTACCAGGACGCGGAGCACCCCAGCTACTTGGAAGTCCCGATTGTCCGGGCGTCGCTGGGCAAACAGTTCGATGTGTTGATCCGCGGAGGCGTGGTCTACGACGGGTCGGGCCAGCCTCCGCGCCGGGCCGACGTGGGAATTGTCGGCGATCGCATTGCGGCCGTGGGGGAGCTCGCCAATGCGCGCGCAAAAGATGTCATCGAGGCCGAGGGCCTCGCGGTGGCGCCCGGGTTCATCAACATGCTGAGCTGGTCCACCGATTCGCTGCTGGCGGACGGCCGCGGGCAGAGCGAAATTCGCCAGGGCGTCACCACGCAAATCATGGGAGAGGGGAACTCCTGGGGCCCCGTCAATCCGGCAATCAAAAAGCGGATGCAGAATGAGCAATTCGACATCAAATACGACATCGAGTGGACAACGCTGAGCGATTACCTCTATTTCCTCGAGCGCAAGGGGATCTCGCAAAACGTGGCTTCCTTCCTCGGCGCCACGACCGTCCGCGAATACGTCCTGGGATTGGGCAACAAGAAGCCCAACAAAGACGAGCTGGATCAAATGTGCCAGCTGGTCGAGCAGGAAATGCGCGAGGGAGCGCTGGGCATCGCCTCGGCCCTCGAGTACGCGCCGGCCTATTACGCCGACACCGAGGAGCTCATCGCGCTGTGCAAGGCAGCTGCCCGGCACAAAGGGAAATACATCACTCACATGCGCAGCGAGGGGGAGCGGCTGTTGGAAGGGATCGACGAGGCCATCCGCATCTCCCGCGAGGCACACATTCCCGTGGAAATCTATCACTTCAAGGCGGCCGGCAAAAACAACTGGAAGAAGATGGACGCCGCCATCGCCCGCGTCGAGGCGGCACGGCGCGCCGGTTTGCCCATCACGGCCGACATGTATTGCTACACAGCCGGCGCGGCGCCGCTGACGGCTTGCATCCCGCCGTGGGCGATGGTCGGCGGCGAAGTGGCGATGCGCCGCCGCCTCGGCGACCCCGAGAGCCGCAAGCGAATCATCCGCGACATCACCGAGAAGACCGACTGGCCGAACTTCTACCACAACGCCGGCTCGCCCGAGAACGTCCTGCTGATCAGCTTCAAGCACAGCGCGCTCAAGCCGCTGCAGGGGAAGAATCTCGCCCAAATCGCTCGCGAACAGGGCAAGGATCCGGTCGAGACGCTGCTCGACCTGCTCGCTGAAGATCAGTCGAGCATCGGCACGGCGTACTTCATCACGGCCGAGGAAAACATCCGCAAGCTCGTCCCGCTTCCCTGGATCAGCTTCGGAAGCGACGAGGCATCACAGTCACCCGAAGGGGTGTTCCTCAAGTCGCTGCCGCACCCACGGGCGTACGGCAACTTCGCCCGCGTGCTCGGCAAATACGTGCGCGAAGAGAAACTGCTGACTCTCGAGGCGGCGATCCGCAAGCTCAGCCATCTGCCGGCAACGAATCTGGGGCTCGAGGGTCGGGGCCTGTTGCAGGAAGGCTATTTCGCCGACGTCGTCGTTTTCGATCCGAAGGCCATCTCCGACCGCGCGACGTACGAGAAGCCACATCAATACGCGGTCGGCATGCGTCACGTGCTCGTCAACGGCGTTCCGGTTCTGAAGGATGGCGAGCACACGGGCGCGAAGCCGGGCAAGGCGGTGTGGGGACCGGGGAAGGTCGGTCGTTAAGCGCTAAGGCGAGGCGTCAAAAGTCCCCGCCACCCCCTCCGAAGTCGCCCCCGCCGGAGTAATTTTGGCCGGCACCGGAGGGAGCCGAGCTTTCGACAGATCATTGGAATCAGTCATTGGAGTAGCGAGGGGAGCGGTGCAGCGATCGTGTGATTTACTTCGTATACCCTCCACAGATTTCCATGTTTATCTGCCCGCCGTCCGCGGTTTTGCATACTCTGAATAAGGTGGCGAGCAAATGTTCGCGCTTTTGAAGCCATGATGCGCTGACGTATGGCATCAGAGACAAAAAGAACGTCGTCGGTGTCCTTGCCTATCGCGCTCAAAACGCGGTTGCCCCCGTTAATTCCGGATCCCGCATAGTTCCAACCGTTCCGACCCACATCCCAGAAGGTGTAGACGGGGCCCGAATGGACTCCCATACGAAAATGGAAGTCAACCGGCATCTCCCCTCTGGCAACGACTGTTTCGATTACGTGCGCTAGATTCGCTGCAAACCGTGTCGCCTGTATTGCGTCCTGGATCACAAAGATATAGCCGTCGCCAATACAAAGCATCGCCTCGAAACAGCGACGAATATCTGCAGTCCAATAGGGGGCTTGGTCAACAATGCGAATGATAGAGGAGATCACCAATGCTTGTTGGCCAGGCGCAAACTTGGAAAAGTCAGACACGTCGAGGTAGACAAAGCACCGTTCGATCGGCCAACTGCAGATCTTGCGTACGTCGGAGCGATCGTCTCGCATTTCCTCCTCAAAAATGTGCAGCAATCGTTTTGTGACCATCACGATTGGCTCTACCCCGCCCACTATTCCGTCCGCTACTGGGTGTATCGACTGTCCGCGAGCCATTTGGCATGCAAATAAGCCGCAGAATTCGACGCGGCCGATCGTGACCGCGCTGGTCGACAAGAGCTTCGCTTGCGAGGGCCAAAAAGCCGCGGCTAGCATGACCCCTCGCTCTTTGCAGAAATCGACCAGTCGGTTTTTGTCCGCAAAATAATGCGATTTGAGCTCGTGCCGGTACTCGCCCGCTTCGGCCGGCCGGGTATCGGTCGCCCAGCTGAGAAAGTCGCAAAAGTCTTGATTGTCTTCATAAAGCTGGACTTGCTTGCCAGCTCGCGTGGCGCTCTTGGGGTACTTCTGAGCATCATCGAGCTCTGTCAGGAATTCCGGTTCGGCAGTCACTACCGGCTCGGCAGTCATTTAATCGGCCTCGTCACGCAATTCGTGGACAGGTGAACGCATTCACGGAGCACGTAGATAGACGTTGCGAGCGGGGCCGAAGGTAGGCGGCTATCCACCCCGGTGAAGCCGCGCGCATTTTCACAGCTGGATCAGTCGGCGCTGCGCCGGTCACACATGACGGTCGCCTCGTAGACGATCTTTTTGGCCAGTCCGTCCAAGCCCGGAAAAATGAACGCCCGATGAACTCCCATATTGAACAGGTCGTCCATGATCCGGGGCTTATCCGCCGCCTTGATCCGTAGTCGAACGAATCTGAACGAGAGCGCCTTAATGTCAGGCCTGTCGTTGAGAGGCACTGCTGAGTCGTGGATTGTAAAGCAGCCGTCTTGATTGACGATTCGCGGCGAGATATGCGTTGGAAACACAACGATTGTTGTCTTTCTTAGCGTTAAGCGCCTGGCGAAGTGAGTACTCCGCGGAAGGCAGTTGTGCGTCGACGGAAAACCGAGGCACCAAACGTCAGCGTCCTCCGCCCAATTCTCCTCGACTGCGAAGAAGAGGGCGATGGTCGGACTCGTCGTCCAGTCGAGCAGGCGCGTGGGCACGCCGTGGTGCTGCGCGAGCATGAGCCACTCGAGATCGTCCTTTGGGGCGTTCGCAATGTACGGAGCGCCCTCCTGGCGGAAAGTCTCAATTAGATGCTTTTCAATTGTCGGCCAATCGGCAAACGATT
>DASPSM010000251.1:0-6906 GCA_035623955.1 Planctomycetaceae bacterium | reverse complement strand
AGGTTCCTGGTCTTCGCGATCGCTGCGTTTGCCGTGCTCGGAATCGCGCGCGGGGACGGATACTTGACGTCCGTCGGCAGCGGCGACGCGAAGATTCCTGTGGTCGTCGTGCGGGGCACTCCCTACGAGATGGGCAAGAAGCTGGGTGAGCTGACCAAGCGCGACGCGATCGAATTCACCCACACAGCCCTTGAGCGAATCCAAGCCAGCGAGCCCAAGCGATTCACGGATGCCGCGCTCGATGCCGCCTGGCGCGCGATCGAGCCCCACACCGATGTGCGATTCAAAGAAGAACTGCGCGGCTTCGCGGTCGGCACGGGACTCTCAATCGAAGAGCTGCATCGGTCTCACGCCCTTCCGGTGATTGCCGACTACGCCTGCAGCAGCATTGCCGCCTGGGGCGCCGCGACGAAGGACGGGCATTTGTATCAGACCCGCAACCTCGACTGGGAAATGCACATCACGGCGCAGGACCACCCGTGCATCGTGATTTACATACCCAACGAGGGAATCCCGCACGCCAGCATTACCTTTGCTGGATGCCTGGGGGCCAACACGGGCATTAACGCTCAGGGGATCGTCCTCTCGGAAATGGGCGATTCGCCGGGGCGCGACTTTCCGTTCGGCATCAACGGCGTGCATTTCACGACGCTCTTCCGGACCGTGTTGTACGATGCCGACAGCCTCGAAAAGGCGGTCGACATCTTCCGATCGGCCAAGCGGATCAAGAAGTATCACTTCGTCGTTGGCGACGGGAAGAGCGGCAAAGCGGTCAAGATGCTGGCCCACGCGCCCGATCTGGTGATCTGGAAAGACAACGACTCGAAGGATGAGCTGGCGCCCCACGTGCTCAAGAACATCGTCTACCAGGATGAAGGCCGCGGCGCGTTCGCCCCACTGCAGCGCGTCTACGGCAAAATCGGCGCGCCCGAGCTGATCGACGTGGCGTGCAAGATTCCGATCAAAGGGGCCAACGTCCTCGACGTTGTTTACGACGCGACCGCACTGGAATTCTGGGTGTCGTATGCGAAGAAGGACGTCGAAGCGTACAAGCGCCCCTTCGTGCACGTGAAGTTGAAGGATTACCTCAACTGATCCGCGGGGGAGTCGACCGACCAGGCAACGCCCCCTTCGCCGCCCACTAGACAGCCGCGACGATGACGGACAGTTCGCTCACCCGGCGAGACTTCCACAAGACGGGCGCGGCCTCCGTCGCGGGGGCGGTCGGGATCGCGACGGCCGCCGCGAGCGCCCGCGCGGCCTCGAATCAAAAACGCCTCGGTTTCATCGGAGTCGGAAATCGAGGCGGGCAGCTTCTCTCCGCATTCTTGAGCCACGCCGATGCCAGCATAGTCGCTCTCTGCGACGTCTTCGAACCCTATTTGCGGCGGGCGCGCGAGCGTGTGGGAGGCACTGCCGAGACGTACGGCGATTTCCGGCGGTTGCTCGATCGCAAAGACATCGATGCGGTCGTGATTGCCACACCCGACCACTGGCACGCGGCTCAAACGGTTTTGGCGTGCCAGGCGGGAAAAGACGTCTACGTCGAAAAACCGCTTTCGATCACCATTCGCGAGGGACGCCGGATGGTGGAGGCTGCCCGCAAAGCCAGTCGCGTCGTTCAAGTCGGCACTCACCGGCGATCTTCGACGCTTTACGCCGACTTGGCGCGGCGGATTGCGGGCGGCGAGCTGGGGAAGGTCACGCTGGCCCGCGCCTACCGGCTCAGCAACATGTCTCCAGACGGTATTGGCAAGGCTCCGCCCGGCGATCCACCGGCCGGTTTGAATTGGGAAATGTGGCTGGGTCCGCGGGCGGCGCGACCTTTTCAGGCGACGATCGCCCCTTACAAGTTCCGCTGGTGGGAGAGCTATTCCTCGCAGATCGCCAACTGGGGCGTGCACTATCTCGACGCCATTCGTTGGATGCTTGGCGAAGAGGCTCCCGCGAGCGTCTCCGCGCATGGCGGAAAGTTTGCCGTCGACGACGACCGCACCATCCCCGACACTCTCGAGGCGGTCTTCGAGTTTGCATCGGGGCGGCTAGCCGTCTTCGGTCAGTATGAGGCCAGCGGCAATCCGGCCCTGCGCACAGGCGAGATCGAGTTTCGGGGAACGAAGGGGACCGCCTATGCGAGTGAACGCACCTTCGAGTTCATCCCCGAGCGCGCGGGTCAATTTCAGAAGGAGACGCCGCGCACGCCGCCCCTTCGGGTGGCCGGTCACGATGGCGATCTCACCGCGCAGCACGCGCGGAATTTTCTCGATTGCATCGTCTCGCGGGCCAGACCCAACGCCGACGTGGAGACCGGTCATCGTTCGACCACCTTCAGCCTCTTGGCCAACATCGCGCTATCGACCCGCGCCCGACTCGATTGGGACGCGCGCGCCGAGCGGATTACGAACCATCCAACCGCCAACGACCTGCTCGATTACGAATACCGCGAACCATGGCGGTTTCTGCAGCGCGATTAAGTACCCTCGCGCCCGGCAGACTTGGGGCCTTTCTCCCGATCTGCCGCTTGAAGCTGTCGAATCGACAAGCACGCCGGTGCGGGAGAATTGCGCGCCCTTTGTTTGAACGCGACCGATTGAGCCGCGCGCGCTGCCGCCGATCTCGCGTGGCCAGCGAAGGCTGATCGCTGCGCAAATCCCGCCGAATGTTCGGAGGTTTTCTGCGCGCGATCTTTTCGGCGGCTCATCTCGCTCTTTGTGCCGATGCTATGTCGATTGGGGGGTGCGAATTTTTGTTGGAAACACTCGAGTGCGCCGGGAACGTCGCCCGGCTCAGGTTCGGCCGCGGTCATTTGAGAAGTCGAAAGGTCAGTCGGTCATGAAACGGCAATGGATCCGGGGGCTCGCAGTCGCTGTCGGGGTGGTGTTGCTTGCCGCAACGCCAGGCTTCGGCGACGACAACAACGTCCCAAAAGGCAAGAAACCAGACACGTCGAAGTCGGCAACGACAGTCGCCAAGCCGGCGACGGACAAGGCTCAACAAACCGGTAAGACCGCAATACCGAAAGCGAACGCGACTCCGGCCCAGGCGCCGTCTAACGCCAAGTCAGCGCCCAATGCGAAGGCGGCAGCAAACGCGAAATCGGTCTCAAGCGCCAAGCCCGCGCCGAAGGCCAACCCGACGGTCAAATCCAATCCAGAGCCTGCCGCAAAACCTGTCGCCACGGCGAAGCCGGCGGCTGTGACTAAACCGGCCACCGTTGCCAACCGGGTCCCCGCCGTGAAGCCTGTTGCAAGCACGAAGGCGGCGTCAAAATCGGACGCCAAGCTTGCGTCCACGGCCAAACCGGCAACGAAAAGCGTGCCGGCAACCACCGCCAAGCCGGCGGCGAACGTCAAGCCGGCCCAGAAAGCCAAGCCGGTCGCCTACACCAAGCCGGCAGCAAATACCAAGCTTGCCGTCAATTCCAAGACGCAACCAGCGGCGGCGAAGCAGCCAATGGTGAGCAAAGCCGTCACCACCAAGACCGCGATGACCAGGCCGGCGCCGAAGGAGTCCATCGCGCCAGTCCAACTGCCGGCCGAATTCGAGAAGATGAACCTGACGAACGATCAACGCACCCAGGCCTCGGCGATCATGAGTCGTTTCCAGACGCAAATCACGAAGCTGGAAATGCAGCTCAACGTGCTGAAATCCGCCCGCGATAAGGAGCTCTCCGCCCTCCTGAGGCCAAAAGAGCCGACCCAACTCGCCAAAGTGCAGGCACCGAGCCAGCCAAAGGCCGTTAACAACGTCACGAAGCCCGCGACGACCGCTCCGGTGAAGCCGGCTGCGACCGCTCCCGTCGCGAAAGACAAGCCGGCGAAAAAGCCAGCCGGGCAGAAGTGACGGTCGCTCAACGCGGGCCGTCCGCTCGGCGGGGCGACGACCCGTAGCAAGTCAGGGCAGGGGGGACTGGTTCGGTCCCCCTTGCTCTTTTTTTTCGCCTTCTAATCTTGGCTGCGCGAGGCGTCGGATTTCAGGTCGAGTTCCCTTGCAACGATTCAGGCGATGATCTATTGATGCATGGTCCGTCACCGCGGATTAACCGCGTGGACGAAAAGGACGAGTCGCTAGAACAATCCCCGATAGCTCAATTGGTAGAGCGAGCGGCTGTTAACCGCTAGGTTCTAGGTTCGAGCCCTAGTCGGGGAGCCAAATAACCGGAAGCGAATCTGCGCTTCCGATTGGTTTACGCAAACGCCGAGAGTCTTCCTCTCGGCGTTTGTTTTTTCCGCGGATTCGTCGGGGATATCGCGCGATCGTGTCCGCACCTCTAGGCACTCTAATGGCCGGTTGAGAGGATCGTCCGGCTCGAGTCGCACAGCGCCGTCTCCCACCGAGCTGAGAACTCTCCGACTCTCTATTTATTCGGGTCCCAGTGGTTAACGCAAAACGGTTGTATCAGACCGCAAATAATGTGTCCTAAGGCCCCGCTTCCTGTAGTGCGCTCTGGCGCGGGCCATTCGGTCCGAAGTTGGCTTGGCACAAGGAAGTTACGGACCACCTGGGGGTCGGATACCAAGCCCCCGGAATACGTCAATTTGCGTCCGTTTTTGTGCGATCTCGCCGCGTGTATATGTATATATGTATACTATTCGGAGGCTGCGAGCCGGCACACTCAAGAGATGCCGCAGTGCCAGATTCGGCGACTCACTCGCCGGCGAGTTGCCGGTGCCCAGACGCCGCCATCAGCAGCGACCACATCCGCCTTTGGGCGCGCCAGTCGGGCATGGCGGCAATGGGACGGAGGTCGCGCTCCGTGACCTGGGCTCGACCCTTTTCGATCCGAGGGAGAAACAGAATCGCTTCTTGAATGTCGGGGGCCAGATTCAGCAGATTCAAGATCTGCGTGACTCTGGCGCGAGTCACGTGCCCGACACGCGCCAGTTCGGCCTGGTCGGCCACCAACCTCTCCCGTAAGAGTTGCTTAAGCCGGATCGCTAGGGCCATCAAGCGGACCACGCGGGGCACCGTACCACGCGGCGCCGACGACGCAGGTGAACCTTCACGCAGTTCTTTGCGGCCGCGGCGGCCATGCGCAAAATGGATTGTCCGCGTGAATGTCAGTTGCTCACGCATCGCACACCTTTCCGAGTCTCGGTCGCTCCAGCGCTTCGCTGAGCCAGCTTGCCCATCTCTTCATCGTCGACTGTGATCGCGACTTGACCCGTCTGGCCATCGTAGACGACCACTTGCGTCAATTGCCGGATCAGCCGGTGTTGCTCGCTCGATGACAGCGTGTTCCACGACCGCTCGAAACCGGCCTGTCGCTCGCTTCCCAGCGAGCGAATCTGATCGATGACAAACGCTTCCATCGGGCCAGCGGGGACCGAAGGAGAGGGGCACATCGTCCACCCCTCCTTTTGGGCGCGTGTGCAGACGTAGTAGCGATAGCGCCTGGCGCGGCGCTGGGAATAGGTCGGTGTCATTGCGCGGCCACACGCCTTGCAGATTAGCAAGCCGCTCAGAAGGGCTTCAGAAGAACGGGGTCGTTGCTGACGGCCGTTGCGCCCGTGGCACGCGAGCAATTGCTGCACCGCATCGAAGACCTCCACAGTGACGATGCCCCTTTGCTCCCCCTCGTAAACGGCGCCTTGGAAGCGAACTTTCCCGACGTAGGCCACGTGGGTTAGCAATCGGCAGAGTCTGGCCTTCGTGAAGCGAAGGCCGCCACGCGAAATGCCGCGACGCGTGGTCCAGCGCTTCGTTGTCCAGTCTAGACGCTCAAGCTCCCGCACGGCGGGCAACAACGCCTGATGCTTTCGGTAGATGTCGAAGATCCGACGTACCCGCGCCGCCTCGGCCTCGTTGACGACGAGTTTTGTCCCCACCACATCGTAGCCCAGAATTGGAGTCCCACCGACCCACTTCCCCTTTCTGCGGGCGGCGCTCATCTTGTCCCGCGTTCGTTCGGAGATGATCTCGCGCTCGAATTGGGCAAACGACAGCAGGATGTTTAGCGTCAGCCGCCCCATGGAGTGGGTCGTGTTAAATTGCTGAGTCACGCTCACGAATGAGACATCGCGCTTTTCAAAGGTTTCCATCATGCGTGCAAAGTCGAGCAGACTGCGGCTCAAGCGATCGACCTTGTAGACGACCACGCAGTCGATCTCTCCCCGTTCGATATCGGCCATGAGGTCGAGCAACGCGGGGCGTTGCATGTTGCCGCCAGTGTAACCGCCGTCGTCGTAGCGTTTTTCCAGACAGATCCATCCCTCGTGTTTCATGCTGGCGATATACGACTGGGCCGCTTCGCGCTGAGCGTCGAGCGAGTTGAATTCCTGCTGGAGGCCTTCTTCGGTCGACTTGCGGGTGTAAACAGCACAGCGGACCGCCGCGGGCTGTCTGCGTGGGCTGCGCTCCACGTGGCGGCCATTGGTGCCCATCATCGATCACCGCCCTTCGTGGACAGCCCGAAGAAGTGATAGCCGTTCCAGTGAGCGCCGGTGATGCGGCCGGCGACTGCCGTCAGAGACTTATAAAGCTCCCCTTCATATTCGAATCCGTCGGCTACGACCAGGACTTCGACGAGCCGCCCTTTGTACCGGCGGGCGAGGCGCGTGCCCGGGGGCAGGGCCGAACGGCGGCTCTCAGCGTTGCTTAAGGTGCGGACGGAGGAAAGGGCCGACCCGGACAGCGCTAAGCCATCGCGCGGCGCCATCATCCGTAAATCGGCGTCGTTGGCCAGCTCGAGCGCTTTCTGCCTGGCCCGTTCTGCCAACCCCCCTTCTTCGTTGGCCTGCAGACGCCAGGCAATCCGGCGGATCAGCCACTGTCGGTTGTTGCTTCGCGGCCCTTCGCCGAAAACTTCGGTGTATTTTTGCTTGAGCGCGGGGATGGCCATCCGCCCCAACGCGGCGACCTCTTTGATGATGTTGAGTCCCACCTGTTGTCTCCACTGTTTTGGCT
>DASPSM010000247.1:0-9478 GCA_035623955.1 Planctomycetaceae bacterium | reverse complement strand
CACGGCCGATCAGCAGGTGCGGCCCGCCGACCGGAATTGTCTTGCCGCTGTCGGTCACCTCGAAGAGCTGCACCTTGACGGCGTACTGCTTGAGCGAATCGCAGGACTTGATGGCGTGCTTCACGAGAGCCGCGTGCGCCTTTGGGCAGATCGCAATGATCGTGTCGTCCGACGTCGTCGGCAGCAGCACCAGGGCCTTCGGTAACGCGGCTACGTCGTCGTCGGCCGCACACGCGGCCAGTTGCGCGACGAGACTCTTGACGCGGTCGATCAACTGATGGGCGTGCGCGTGCTGGAGATGGTAGACGGAGGTGTCGGATTCGACCCGGGCTCCCGCGGCAAGGGAAGTGGGGCCCTGATACAGGCCCGCCGGCAGCCCATCGCCGGCAAAAGCTCCGCAGGACAAGGCCAACATCGCGGCCAACGTGACGACAATCCGCATGGGAGATCCCCTGGTCGACAGGTAATGAACGGGTCTTTGCGGCGGTCGCTCCGTCTCGCGGACGCAAGGATTCGAGGTCCGCATGACCGCCGGCGGGCGGGAATTACAACCAAAAACGAAAAACTGGGAAAGAGCAGTTGCCCCCGCGTGAATGTTCCATGAATGTGATGTGCTGAAAAACCAGACGGCATCAAGAGTTGCCACTCTCCCGTTCAATTCCGCTGGTTCCACGAGCCGATATCAATAAAATGCGGCCCCTCTCCGGACATTTCTCCGCGTAAACTTAAGCCAGGGGACCTCGCTGGATGAGCACCTTGATCGAAGAAGGTTCATCGGCGGACGTGGGCACGCCACCGCTGGACCTTTCCGAGGAGACGGCCAACCAGCTGACGCACGGTCTGGGATTGCTCTTGAGCGTGGTGGGGGCCGCGGTGCTCGTCAACTCGGCCCGAACGCACAGCGATCCGCTCCAGTTCGTCGGCTGTTGCGTGTACGCCGCCTCACTCGTGGCTCTCTATGCGGCATCGACTTTGTCGCATACGTTTCGCACGGCCCGGATGCGGCACTTCTTTCGCATGCTGGACCAGGTCTGCATCTTCCTGCTCATTACCGGGACCTTCACGCCGTTCGCCCTGTCGTACTTTCGCCACGGCTGGCTGTGGGGGCTGACGCTGACGATGTGGGGCCTGACGTGCGTCGGCATCTTCTTCAAAGTCTGCTTCCGTCGGGGGCGGAACGTCTCGATCGGGGCTTACATGCTGTTGGCCTGGATTCCGATCGTCGCGATGCACGAGATCGTCCACGTGATGCCGGTCGGCGCCCTGGCGTTGATCATTCTGGGGGGCGCGCTCTACACGCTGGGCACGTTATTCCTCGTGCTGGACGAGAAATACGCGTACTTCCACGCCGTGTGGCACGTGCTCGTGATCAGCGCCAGTGTCTGCCACTACTGCGCGATCATGCTCTACGTCATCCCACACGCGTGAGTTCGGCGCGCAACGCCCGAGCCCGTTCGGGGGCCGGGCCCGGGACGGCAGGAAGACCTGCGTCAGCCATCGGCTCGACCCGCAAGTGCACGAATGTCGGCCCCGGTCCCCGGAGGACCTCGACCACGGCCCCCTTCCACGATTGAACCGCGTCGAACGCGTAAACCTGCGTGAAGCCCGAGGCACGCGCCAAAGCGGCAAAATCAACGGGGGCGCTACCGGCTCGCATCGGCGGGGCAGCCGCGGTCGGCTGGGCTCCCGTCACCTCGTAGACGCCGTTGTCGAAGACAATCACCGTCAGGTTAGCCGGCGCCTGGGCGCTGATCGTGACCAGCGAGCCTAGATTCATCAGCATCGATCCGTCGCCGCTGCCGACGACAACCTTGCGATCGGGCTGAGAAAGTGCGATCCCCAGCGCCAGCGACGTCGCTTGTCCCATGCTGGACGGCACGTAGATCAGGTCGAGCGGATCTTTGCTCAGTTTCTGCCATTCGCGGGCGTTTCCCATCGTCGTAATGACGACTTCGCCCCGCCGCGCGCCGTGCAGAACTTCCAGCGCTTCGACGAGCGTCATGCGTTTCGTAGCGACCGTGTTCAGCTCGGGCATGGACGGACTATCCTTTGCCTTCCGCGATGAGCGCACAGCCCGGACGCCCCGCCGACTGGCAGCGGCGGTAGTGCTCGACGATCTCGGGCCGCTTATCCGGCACGTCGATCAGCCGGTAGTCGATCCCCCAGGCCTTTAGAATCGGTTCGGTGAAAGTCCGGGCCGAGTCGTTGGGAATCGCCGTTTGGCTGAGGTAGCTCCGGTAGCCGATGAGCGAAAAGAGCGGGAGGCGATAGTCGAAGAGCACGTTGCGCAGAGCATCGCCCGACTCGAACAGGCCCGTGCACTGGATCATCACAATGGGCCGAGCACCGCCCAAATAGAGTCCGGCCGCGATGACCCAGGCTTCCCCCTCACGACAAACGCGCACCAGCTTCGGCGACCCGGCTTCGCGAATCGCGGACTCCCACGGGCCGATCGTGCTGTCCGGCAGCGCGACGATGTGCGTGACGTCCATCTCGCGGTACGTTTGGAGGATTTCCGATCCGGTGAACATAGCTCCTCAGGTCCGTCTCTGGCGGTCGCACAGCGCGACACGGACTCAATTCCCGGGCTCAATCGGCGCCGCAACGGGCCTGGCCGGCCGCCGGCGCGGCGGGGTTCCGGCGTTCTTCAACGGCGTGACCCAAACAAACGGCTTGCGCGCTTCGTCGCAGCAGATCTTGATGGTCAGAAATGACGGACTGGTGATCCGCGTCAACAGCGAGATCCAGGCGTAGCGCCGCTTCTCGACCGTCACCGACACCGAATTCAACTCGAGGCCCTTTGCTTCGATCTTCGCGTAATCCAGCAGGACCGGCGTGTTCGTCTTCTGTCCAATGGCCTCCAGCACGTCGCCCAGCTTTTGATCCTTCAATTCGACCAGCGTCTGTTCGAACAACTTGGGAGCGATCGACACGGGAGACGTTCCCTCGAGGTGGTCCCATCCCGTGGGCCAGAGCGATTGCGTGTCGTCGGACGGCATCGCCACGAGTTCGATTTTCCCGGCGGGCGTCCGTTCGGGGCGAAAGCCCAGTCCGTACTGCGACAACAGCAGCGCCAGGGCGGTGCCCTGCGAAAAGCCGCGCAATTGCAGGCGTGATTTGGTTCGCGGCGCATTGGCCACGGCCTGCTTCGCTGCGTACGATAGTCGCAACGGATATGTTGCCGGCAATGCCAAGCCACGGAGGGCCTCGTCCAACGGCTGATCGCCTACCTCTTGCTCGACCGGGTTACCGAGCGCCCGAAACAGGGCATCGAACTGATCGTTGCTCAGTCCCCACAGAGCCTTGCCCCGCGGGCTCCCCTGGGCGCCGTAGGCCTTCAGCTCGGCCAGCCATTCGGTGAGCGCCTGCGTCTCGTTTGGTTTGAACTTGCGGCCGTCGAATGTGAGGCTGCCGTTCATTTCGAGCCGTCCGATGAGCTGCACTTCACGCAGTTTGCCGTATTGCTTCTCGCGGATCGAAAGTTTGTCCCCCGGCATCTCCGAGCGTATTCTCAGGAAGACCCCGGCCCGCTCAAATGTCGGGCTCCAGCGCTGCGCCTGAAAGCCGGCTCCCTCGTCGCTGCTGTAGATCTCGACGTTAATCCGCGTGTCGATGCCGCCCGGCGGCGTGGCGTTGGGGTCGGTTTGCTGATCGGTGCGAGCCCGTCGGCGATAATTGGGATCGTTCCGACTCGGTTTGACTTCGTAAAACTGCGACTGCGCTTCAACGCAGGCCGCCCATCCGGCGAGCAGCAATCCGCCCAAAGCCAGGCTGGAAAAGGGCAATCGGCGCACGAGCAACCTCACAATTCTGCCGCGACGGCGGCTGGCTCCGTTGATGATACCATAGAGCACGCGCGTGTCCGTGGCGAGGGTGGCGCATCAGGCCAGCGCAGTAACAGCAATGATCATTGGCATCGACCACGTGCAGATTACCGTGCCGATCGGGCAGGAGCCCGCGGCCCGCGAGTTCTATTGCAGCATCCTTGGTCTGAGCGAAATCGAAAAGCCCGAGGCCCTCAAGCCGCGCGGTGGATTCTGGCTGCAGGTCGGGGATCGCGAGCTGCATGTGGGCGTCGAGGACGGAGTGAATCGGCAAGCGAGCAAAGCACACGTCGCCTTTGCAGTTGATGATCTCGCCTTCTGGTTGGATCGGTTGTCGCGCTTGGGGATTGCCCTCGAGGACGGCGTGCCGATCCCCGGCTGCGAACGATTCGAGTTTCGCGACCCATTCGGAAACCGCGTCGAGTTCATCCGACGCGCGAAACACGCGTGAGTGCGGTCGCCGACACGCACGAATTCCCGAAGGACGAAGGAAGCACGACGGAAGCACGAATGAAAACCTCTTTCCTTCGGGCTTAGGTCATTCGGTTTGGTCAATCGAGTCTCGCTGGCAGATGCATCGTGCGCCCGGTATGCTCGGATCCTCACTCACATCGCTACGACTTCTCAAAGGTCCCCGTTCATGTCCACTCTCAAAGGCAAGACTCTTTTCATCACCGGTGCCAGCCGCGGGATTGGGCTGGCGATCGCGTTGCGGGCGGCCCAGGACGGGGCCAATATCGCTGTCGTCGCGAAGACAGTCGAGCCCCATCCGAGGCTGCCCGGCACGATTCACACCGCGGTTGCCGAGATCGAAAAAGCGGGCGGCCGTGGCCTGGCGTGCGCGGCCGATATCCGCTTCGAAGAACAGGTGCAGGCGGCGGCAGCCAAGACGGCGGAGACCTTCGGCGGCATCGACATTTGCGTGAACAACGCCAGCGCGATCCAGCTCACCGGCACGCTGGAAACCGAGATCAAGCGACTCGACCTGATGTTCGGCGTCAACGTCCGCGGCACGTTTTTGACGTCGCGAGTTTGCCTTCCGTATCTCTTTAAGGCGGCCAATCCCCACATCCTCAACATCTCGCCCCCGCTCAACATGCAGCCCAGGTGGTTCGCCGGCAACGTCGCTTACACCATGGCGAAGTACGGGATGAGCATGTGCGTGCTGGGAATGGCCGAGGAATTCCGCTCGCGAAAAGTCGCCGTCAACGCGCTCTGGCCACGCACCGGGATCGACACGGCGGCGGTACAGAATCTCTTAGGAGGGGCCGAGGCCGTCAGGCATTGCCGCAAGCCGGAAATCATGGCCGACGCCGCCCATGCGATTCTCGTGCGTCCAAGCGCCGAGTGCACGGGCAACTTCTTCGTCGACGAGGAGGTGCTGCGAGCCGAGGGAGTGCGCGACTTCGACCGATATGCGGTCACTCCCGGCGCAGACCTGATGCAGGACTTCTTCCTGTGAGCCCGGGCGAGCGGTCCACCGCGGCGGATAAGCCCGCCGGTTCTTCGGACTATTTCTGCTCGGCAAGGGCGTCGATGCCCAGGTAGATCACAATTCCCGAGCAGATCAAAAGCATCACGTCCATGCCGTAATGCTTGGAAAAGGTCCACCCGCCGACGAAGTCGAGAAGGCAGGCGAACGCAACGAGCCCTGCCAAGCCCATAGCGGCATAAAGAACGCGTTTTGGCAGGGACGACATCGAGCGATGGGTCTCGCGGAATGCGAAAGCGGTGCGATTCATGCTGTGTCACCGAGTATAAGGAGACCCTTGGACACCTTTCCAGCCTATCTTACCGGAATTTCCAGAGGGCCGGCATAGCCCGGGGCGAAAGCCGGACCGCGGATCGTCACGGCCTCACGGCAGCGGCGGCCGATCGCCTGGGATGACGCGGTCGTGTGCCGAGTTTTGCAGGTCGCGGTTGGTCTTTTCGTTAGCCCACCAGCTTCGCCAGCGGTCCTGGTTGTAACCATACCCGGGATGTTTTTGGTCGGTGATCTTCAGCAGCGCGTCGAGCACCTCGGGATGGTCGACCTTTCCGCGAATTCGTTTATCGTGCGTGGGCGACGTCACTCCGTAGACCGGCAGCGAATAGACATTGTCGCGGAAGAACTGAGATCCTTGCGGCACACCTCCTGCACCTGCATACAAGGTCTCCGTCAGCTCTACATCGGGCATCCCGGGGGAGTTGGGAGTAAAGTCTTTGGCGACCTGTCCGTTAAAGGCGCCTTGAACGTAAATCGTGCCACCGATCCCCAATGATTGACCCGGCCCTGTGACCTTCTTGAGCGCTGCCTCAGCCTCCGCCATGCCGGCAGGGGTCAGGTAGATCCCCGAAATGGATGTTCCTGTAAAAGTCATTCCCGAATTTGGAATGTTGAACGCCATTCCCGAAAAATTGAGCCCGGGAGTCGCCGCTACGGTCACGGTGTAAAGCAAGCCGTATTGAGCAGGCTCGGTCATCGTGGCCACGGTTCCATAGCCCACGAGCGCGTTGATCAAGAAGGGGACCGAGTCGCCCCGCAGGTCGCCGATCTCGCCGATGCCAATGGCGGCAACGCGCGCGAGGCTTGGCGGGCCGGAGCGCAATGCCGCGATGTACAAGATCCGTGCCGAGTCGAACTGGTCCTCGCGAATGGCCTTGCGCGCCTCCGTGCGAATCTGCGGCGAAGCGTCGTAGAGGGAAAGGGCCACGAGATAATAGACCGGCTTGGGCCCTTTCATGTTGTGCAGGATGACGACATAGAGGTGCCTCGCCTGCTCGTCGCGGCTGCTGCCGAGATAAGTGCTCAGTGCGGGAATAGCGTCCGAGTCCTCGATGTCAAGCAGGGTGTTTTTGGCCTGCTGCGATTTCTCGCGATCGCTTCCGTAGAGGCGCGAGACAAGCGTGTGGACTTTCGACATCCACGCTTCTTCAGCGGGCGTGAGCTTGCGCTTCTTAGGCGGAGCCTTAGGGCTCGCGCTGGCTCCATTCGACGCCGTCTTGTTCGGCGATGTGTGACCGTGATTGACCGCCTTGACACTCTCCCGATCGAAGACGACGAGAGCGCCGGTCGCGGTTCGCACGCGAACGGTCTTTGAGCTGGTGACAACGGACCCGTTAAGCGAGCCCCCGCCGTCGAGCTTGACGTTGTCGGCCCAGAGGGCCGGCGCGCTGAGCATTGCAAATCCGCCGGCGGCCAGTACCACGGCGTAACAGGTTGTTTTAGATCGCATGGCCTGCCCCGTTCACGCGGCCTGTGCCGCCTAAGCTATTTCGACGCCCGGTCAGCCGCGACGACGCGGTCCGTTGTGGCGGACTTTTGCAGAGCGCGGTTGGCCGTTTCGTTGGCCCACCAGCTCCGCCATTTGTCTTGATTGAAGCCGTAGCCGGGGTACGGCTGATTGGTGATCTTGAGCAGAGCGTCAAGCACTTCCGGATGGTCAACGTAGCCCGTTAGTGGTTTGTCGTGGTGCTTAGCGCATTTCTTGTGGGGCGGATCGTAGAGATCGGCCTCCGTCAGCGGCATCGCGAAGTTGCTCGAGCCACTCGTTTGACAGTTCCCATAGGAACTCGACGCCGAGCCCTGGGCGGTCGCCGTTCCGGTGCCAGCTTGCGGCGATTGCTGAGCCGTGCAGGTTGGATTCTGGGGCAATTGAGGATTCTGGTTGTTGGAGGCGCCCGTCGACGATGAGGGCGACAGCGAGGCGTTGCCACCCGGGCTAGTGGAAGCGGCACTCGTGTCGCTGATTTTCAGGCCGGGCGTTGAGTAAATCGCGTTGCCGAAGAGCACCTCATATTGGGGCGCCATTCGCATGGATGCGACAGTCCCGTAACCGACGAGCGCGTCGATCAAGTAGGGGACCGATTCGCCTCGCGGATCGCCGATCTCCCCTAAGCCAACTGCGGACAGTCGCGCGAGCGCAGGCACGCCAGAGCGGAGTGCGGCGATATACAAAAGACGGGCCGAATCAAACTCGTCCTCGCGAATCGCCTTGCGGGCCTCGGCTCGAATCTCGGGGAGTGGGTCATAGAGCGACAGGGCGACCAAATAATAGACTGGCTTGGGCCCCCTCATGTTATGGAGGGTGGCAACGTACAACTGCCGTCCGCCCGCAGTGCGACTGCTGCCCAAATAGGTGCTCAGCGCGGGAAGGGCGTCGGTATCGTCAATTTCAAGTAGCGACTTCAACGCCTGCTGCGACTTTGCGCGGTCGCTGCCAAAGGTCCGCGACGCAAGCGCGCGGACTTTGGGCATCCAAGCCTCTTCCTCGGTCGTGAATTTGCGTCTCTTTGCCTGAGACTTGGCGCCGACGGTTGACGCCGCCTTGTTCAGAGAGTTTTTGCCATGCGTGACTTGCTTGACTGCGGTGCGGTCGAAGACCATCAGCCCGCCCGTCGAGGTTCGGACCGCGACCGTCTTGGAACCGGTCGATACGGAACCGCTCAGCGACCCGCCGCCATTGAGCTTCACGCAGTCGGCAGAGAGAGACGCGGCGTTCGCTAGCAGGAGGGCGCCGGCCAGCGGGCCTCGAAACCATCGGCACAGCTTTTGAATATCCATTGCCCTTGTCCTCGGCCCGCGACGCATACCGGCGGTTGACGGTGACAAAGCTCAATGGGCGGCACTTCCATTGGGGATGACGCGGTCAGGCGTGGCCGGCTGTTGCAGCTCACGGTTAATTCTCTCATTGGCCCACCAGTTCCGCCAGCCGTCTTGATTGAATCCGTAGCCGGGATATTTTTGATCGGTGACCTTCAGCAGAGCGTCGAGCACTTCGGGGTGATCGGCTTTGCCGCGAATCTTTTTGTCGTGCGCAGAGTTGATCTGCCCGATGATCGGCTGCGCGTACGTATCGGCGACTGCCGGCGTGATGAGATAGGTACCGGGTCCACCAGGATAGGTCCCGTTGGGCGGACTGGTCACACCTGTCGGATGACTGAAATCCGACGCCGGAAAAGGCCCAGCAGGCGGACCAGCGGCCGGTTGCCCGAAGTTGCGCACGCCGCGGAGAGCGTTCGCCACTTGAGCGTCCGTCATGCCGGGAGGGCCCAGATAGACAGGCATCGTGCTCGTTCCACCGCTTTGGCCGATGTAAATCAGATTCGGGTCGTTCAGCTTGAGGCCGGGAGTGGCGTAGATCGTGTTCGTGTACAGCACGCCGTACTGGGCCGGCTCTGTCATCGTCGCTACCGTTCCGTAACTGACCAAGGCGTCGATCAAATACGGGACGGACTCGCCGCGCGGATCGCCGATCTCACCCAACCCGATTGCCGCGATCCGCGCCAACTTCGGAGGGCCGGAGCGGAGCGCGGCAATATACAAGAGCCGCGCCGAGTCCAGTTGATCCTCACGAATGGCCTTGCGCGCCTCCGAACGAATTTCCGGTGAGGGATCATAGAGCGAGAGCGCCACGAGATAATAAACGGGCTTCGGCCCCTTCATGTTGCGGAGGATTACGACATAAATGTGTCGCGCCTCCTCGTTGCGGCTGCTGGCCAGATAGGTGCTCAGCGCGGGGATGGCATCGGTGTCGTCGATCTCGAGCAAGGCGTTGCGAGCCTGGCGAGACTTCTCGGGATTGCTCCCGAAGAGGCGGGCGACGAGGGACTTGATTTTCGGCATCCAGGCCTCTTCTTCGGGCGTGAGCTTCCGCTTTTGCGGCGTTTTGGCC
>DASPSM010000205.1:0-22316 GCA_035623955.1 Planctomycetaceae bacterium | reverse complement strand
GGACCCGCGAAGGGAACGACCTCTGGCTCGAAATGCAGGAAACCAAAATCGGCAAGACAGACCGATCGGTCATCGAGCAGACGTGCATGGTGTTCGGCCAGATGAACGAGCCGCCCGGGGCGCGGCTGCGCGTCGCCCTGTCGGCTCTGACCATGGCCGAGTGGTTCCGCGACACCACCGGGACAGACACCCTGCTATTCATCGATAACATCTTCCGCTTTTCGCAGGCCGGCAGCGAAGTGTCCGCTCTCTTGGGGCGGATGCCCAGCGCCGTCGGTTATCAGCCAACACTCGGCACGGAGCTGGGTGAATTGCAGGAACGGATCACGTCGACGAGCCGCGGGGCGATCACCAGTGTGCAGGCGGTCTACGTCCCGGCCGACGACCCGACAGACCCGGCCCCGGCAACAGCCTTCTCGCACCTCGACGCGTTCATTTACCTCGAGCGGAAGATCTCTGAAAAGGGAATCTATCCGGCTATCGATCCGTTGGCTTCCTCCAGCCGAGTGCTCGATCCGCAGTATGTCGGCGAGCAGCACTACGCCGTCGCGCGTCAGGTGCAGAAGATTTTGCAGCGCTACCGCGAACTGCAGGACATCATCGCCATTCTCGGCGTCGACGAGCTAAGCGAAGAGGACAAGCTGGTCGTGCACCGGGCCCGCCGCATCGAGCGATTCCTCTCGCAGCCGTTCCTCGTCGCCGAAGCGTTCACAGGAAAAGCCGGCAAGATCACGCCGCTGGCGGACACGATCCGCAGCTTTGACGAGTTGTGTTCGGGTAAGTGGGACCACTTACCCGAAGGCGCGTTTATGTACGTCGGTGCGATCGACGAAGCCGACGAGCAGGCCAAGCGGATGGCTCAAGGCTAGTTGACGAGTAGGAAAGAGTCGGCGACATGGCTGCGCACGGCCCCTTGCGACTGGTGCTGGTGACTCCGGAGACCACGCTCCTCGACGAGCCCGTCGGCGGGCTGCGGTTCCCGCTCTATGATGGCCAGATCGGAATCCTTCCCGGCCGAGCCCCGCTCATCGGCCGGCTGGGTTATGGCGAGCTCGACGTGACGCATGCCGATGGCTCGCACTCGGCTTACTTCATTGACGGCGGATTTGTGCAGGTGAAAGAGAACATCGTCTCGCTCCTGACCGATCGTGCTTTAACGGTCGACCAAATCGATAGGGCCGCGGCAGAAGAGAAGCTGCGCGAGGCCGTGGCCCGCGTCGCTCACAGCGATGCCGAGGCCAACGCCCGCTTCCGCGATCAGGAACGGGCCCGTCAGATGCTGGCACTGACTGCGAACCGCTGATTCCGGCTAGCCGTTCGTGCTGCACTCCTCAGAGTACGCCGCACTTTGCCGATCGACATTTAACCACTGTCAGCGTCGGCCAATCGTTTATACGCGGGCGGCGTTCACATTTTCTTGACACCAGGCGTCGAGTCTGTTCGAGCTTGCCTGCCCGTTACAGGTCGTTGTGTTTCAGCCGTTTTTTCGCCGGCAAGGTTTCGCAAGTCGGCAAACTTTCGTGCCCGTCGCTCGATCGACGAGTCGTGGCGCTTTGTTGCGATCTCAAGTGGTCGTCCAATTCTTCATGGCGAACAAGTCGCTCAGTCGAAAGGAAAATAGGCAAAAAGCGACACTCGACGGCTTGCTGCCGCGCGACAGCCCGTCCTCTCGCAACTCTGTTCTATGGCATTTGGTTGAGAGGAAGACCCTTTGAGGAGCCCCAAACCATCTCCGAACCCGCAGGAGGCTGGGTCTCATGGGTCAGACACAACTGCAGCCGGCATCGTTTTGGAGATCGGCCGAGGCCGCACTGAGCACCGAAACCGCCCGGTGCTGTCGCCGCGATTCTTGATCGGTTCCAGCCCGCGTTGTGATCTTTGCCTGGCCGGTGTCGAAATCCCCCCGCTGCATTCGATGATCTGCATCGACGGCGGCGAACTCTGGATCGAAGCCATCGCGTCGTTGCCGGAGCTTCTGGTCAACGGTCGTGCCGAAAGGTCTGTGCGGCTCAAAGACGAAGACCAGCTGCGCATCGAGCCGTTTGAGCTGATCGTGCACCTGTCAGCGAGCGTTGCGGCGACGGCTCAGTCCGTTGCACCTGAGATGGCTCATCCGGTCGCGGAGCAAGCCGATTCCGCCGAGCCATGTAACCTCTCTGCGCTCGAGCTTGTCGAGCGGATCGAGGCGGCGACAGAACTCGTTAGCGAATTCGAGCAGCGCAACCGACTCGGAATGGAGTCGCTTTTATCTGCGGTCGAAGAGCGCCGAAAGCGGATGATCGTCAGCCCGGTCCCCGCGCCGCGAGGTACGTTATTGTCAATGAGCGCGGCCTCAGCCGAGGCAAATCACCTCGAACTGGCCGATCTCGAATCGCTGGTAGGACACATCTCCGACGTCGTGGGCGAGCTGGAAAAGCGGTCGGGCGTGCAATTTCGACGCGAGGCCGGCTACCGCGACGCCGTCTCCAGCCTGTTCGAGGCCCAGGATCGCTTGTCGCGTCAGCTCGAGGTCCTCTTGCGCCGCGTCGCTTCTCTCAACACCGAGCGAGCGACTCCCGAACGCGGACGCGCCATCGCCTGAGCGCACTCTGACGACCAGCGTTGCAGGTCTTATTGTGGCGGAATCGGGCGGAAGGACTGCTGCTTCACCTGCCCGTCGACGAATGAGACTGCCGTGTTCTGCGGAATCATCCGCCATGCTTCGGCGATGTTGCCGATCGGCTCTGAGACGACCAGCCGGATAGGCTGCCGCGAATCGGTACGCAGGCACTTGTTCAGCCGATACAGGTGCTCCGCATCGTCCGTGTGGTAAAGAGTCGGCGCGTCGGAATCGGAAGCGTACCGGACAGCGTACATCCGCTGCCCGTCGGTGACTCCCAGCGTCATCCACAGGGCTTGATCGACGCCTTGAGCACCGGCGACTTTTTCAACCAGGCCGGCCATTCGCTCGAGCCCGCCGATCGGATCGTCTTCAAGTCCCAGCGTGAGCGCCAGATAAAACATCAGTTCCGAGTCGGTCGTCCCCAATACGTGCGGGAAAAGCTGAGGCCCCACCTGAAAAAGCAGATCGCGGCGGAATCTTTCGATTTCCTCGATCTCTCCATTATGCACGAAGAGCCACCGGCTATACCGAAACGGATGACAGTTGGTTTCCTGAACGGTGGCCTTGGAGGTGGCACGCACGTGGGCGAGAAACAAGGGCGACGAAGTGTGAGCGGCCACCTCGTGGAGATTAAAGTCGTTCCACGCCGGCCGGATGCTGCGAAAGAGCCCCGGTTTTTTGCGACCGTTGTACCAGCCAACGCCGAAGCCATCGCCGTTGGTGGTGGTTTCTTTCGACTGGGAGCTCAGGCTCTGATCGATGAGCGAATGCTCAGCCTTAAACAGAATGTCTTCCAGCCAGATTGCGGGTCCATGGTAAGCCAACCAGCGGCACATGGTTTTTCACTTTCGATTCGCCCCGTTGCCTCTCCTAGTGCTTGAGCACTCTGCGCAGAGTGTACCATGCCACGGGGACGATGAGCGCGTTGGCGACCCACATCGCCCAGGCCGGGTTGACCACGTCGTTCTTCGACTGGTTCATCATCAAAAAGATGATCGGGTAATAGGCTATCAGAATCGGCAGAAAGCACATGATGAAGCTCGTGAGGACCTGCCGCTTCGCCTGCAGAATCGAAAACGGCCCCCCCAGGAGCGTGAAGAAAAAGCAGCTGGCCGACAGGGCGAAGCGGCTGTGAATCTCGGTATGGTTCGTGACGACCTCCTCTTTCTTGACGATCAGGTCGGCGTCGTACTGCAGCATGTCGGGCTTGTCGAGGCGGTCGAAGTCGCCCGTCGCCAGTGCGAAAGCCGTCTCGACGTCGCGGCCGGCCCGTAGTCCCTCGAGGTCGAAGGTGATTCCCCCCAGACTCTCCCGCAGCTCGCGGATGCTGCGGCTGCGGGCTTTCATTTTTTTTGGTTCGTCCGGAAGGGGGAACTCCCAGACATCCTCCTGCCCGCGAAAGCTCTCATGGTCCGGCACGACTCCGTTGAGATTGATGAGGTTCACACGCACGACGCGCTTATGCAGATCAAAGTGCAGCGTCGCCTCGTCGGCAAAAATGTGGATCGTCTCGCCTCCCCGCGGCGTGAAGTGAAACGTGGGCTTAATCAGCTTATTGCCCTCCACGTCGTGCACCGAAATCGTGATCGCCGGATCGCGGCGCACGAAGATGTGGTGCGTCCGCAAGATGTCGAGAAAGATGTTTTCCAACATCAAGGCGACGCGGTTATCGATGCTGGTCATTGCCCAGGGAATGACCTGATCCGTGAGCAACAAGGAAGCAATGCTCAAAACGACGCCCATCACGAATGAGGGCATCAATAGCGAGAGCGCGCTGATTCCGGCGGCCTTTGCTGCCGTCACTTCGTGGTCGGCGGCAATTCGCCCATAAACCACGGTGACCGTGAGCAGCATCGTGGCGGGGATTGTGAAGGGGAGCAGGCTCGGAACCAGGTACGGCAGGATCTGCAAAATCTCGGCCGGCCCCAAGCCGTCCTCGCTCGCCTTGGTAAAGGCCCCGAGGAAAACCAGCAGAACCGTCAGTACGCTCACGACGAGCAGAAAGACACGAATCAACTCGCCAAGTACGTACCTTTGGAGCAGCCGCATCTGAGGACTTTCCGCCCTGAGCGCGCTCGACCGCAGCCCATCCCACTGACGCACTCGCCGCGGCGGCCGCAACTTCGCCCTAACTACCAACTGGAGAAAGACATAGGCGCGTCGATATATGCCAATCGTCACACACCGTCAAGACCAACCGATGCCCGCATCTTCCCACCCAGCCCAATCGCGCTCGGCAGCCTCCCCAGAGTCAACGCCTGGACCCCACATCGCATGCGAAGTGCCCCCTGCCAGCACAATTGCGACCTTCGCGCGTCAGTTGGACGGACGGCTCGTGACTGGGACATGCAACGTTCAGCCGCCGCCGAGTTCGATCCGAAATGAAAAAGACAAAGAATCACCGACACCGCCGCCTCCGCGAGGAGAGTTCATGCTCGATCTTTGGAAATCTCTGTCGGACGATCAGATTGCCCTCGTGGGATGCGCGGCGGCACTGACAGTCGCGGGGACCGTGATGTCTTTGAGTTACTACATCGGGCGCGGGCGGATCGCGTCACTCGGGAAGAAGACGATGATGCCGGTCCTCGATTCCGCGCAGATCAAGCCGACGGGCTCGCCCGCCGTCGCTGGCCGGCGTCGCCGAGAGGCTGCATAGAGCGACACTGTCCGCGATTTTACTTCGGGACTGGGGCCGTACTGGCGCCGGCTTCGCCTCGCAGCGCACGGTCGATTTCACGTCGCGCAGCAAAATAATAAACGGCTCCGACCACAGCGATTAGCATCGTGACGACGCGATAGGCGATCGCTGTCGCAACGCCTGCTGCCTCGGCGGCAGCTGCCTGCACCGGTGTTCCCGCCGCTTCGTTCGCCACCTGATAAGATCGCGCGACCAGGCCTTCAAACGCACCGAGTCCGGCTGGTACCGGAACGAAGACCGCTCCAACCTCGGCCCCGGGAATCAGCAAAAGATGTCCCCAATAGCCGGGGGCCGCAGCGCCCGCCCGCACCGCTTGCGAGCAAAAATAAAAACCCGACAGCATGCCGAAGTGACCGACGATGCTGATGATCACGCAAAAGACCAGCACACGGCCCCGAGATTGATAGAGCAACACGGCATTCACCAAGGCAGCAATCATCGGGCCAACTTTGGGCAGTCCCACCAGTCGTCGCATCAGGCCGGAGCGCGGCACTGCAGGTAGCAACAAGACCACGAGCCCGACCATGCCCCCGAGCGTGCCGATCCAAAGCACCGCCAGATAGGTCTTGACGACGGGGTGCGCCAGCAGCGCGGGGGGCTGAAAAAACATGCTGAACGCCCCGACCATGAAGAGCGCCAGCACTCCCAGGATCCGATCCAAGAGCACGGTCGCCGCAGCGATCCCCCTCCGCGACGTTTGCTCCGTGGCGATCAGACCTGCCTTGATCAAGTCGCCGCCCGCAGAGCCGGGCCCCACGAAATTGCACGCGTACCCGATGAAGCTCAGCCGCAACGCGTCCTTGACGGTGAACGGAAAGTCCTGCGCCCAGACGAGCAGATACCAGCGGTAGAAAGTGAGGGTGATCGACGCCGCGACCACTACCAAAGCCAGAGCTAAGGCCGTCCAGTCAGGCTTTTGAGCACGCAAGTTGGCGAGCGGAGCCCGGTATGCATAAAAGAGGTAACTGAGCAAAGACAGGGCGACGAGCCACTTCAACCAGTACCAGTTTCGCCCGACTGCCCGAATTGCCGACTTGAGAAAGTGCAACGCCGTCCCCGTCCGTTCGCGAGAGGAGGGCGAAACTCCCGCTATGCCATTCTCTTAAATGCATTGAGGTCAAGGCTCGGCAGGAGCCTCGCCCTCCTACCAATCGCCGCGTTTCTAGATGATCGCGAATGCCCCTGCAATCGAAAAGGCTTGCCGAATCCGCCGAATGGAGGGTATCTTTTCGATCCCGTCGGCTTGGATGCCGGCGTAGCGGCGCCCGTCAATTTTGGGCGGACGCTGCCATGAGTTTGCTGCTTTAGAGAACTCGAATCGAAAGGGCTCAAGGATGAGCCGTCTGACTGCTCTGTCGCGCACCTCTGCGCGTCCCCGATTCCGCGTTGTTCAACCGGACGGCGACGCCGTCATCCTTCGTTTCCCTGCCCGCGCCGAGTTGCGAATCTCGGCACGCTTAGACTCGCCGCGTGGGGACTCCTGTGTTTCCTTTTCTCGACACGAGCTGCCGGAAGGCCGTGAAGCGCTGCTTCAACGCGCCCGCGCTCTGCATCGCAATCGATGTTGCCCTAATTGCCGGCGCGGAGGCGTGATCCCTGTGGACCTGGGCGATGGGGATGACCGTCATGCGGCCATGCCGGTGCCGGGGACATCGACCCTCGTTGGTTTTTATTGCGACGCCTGCGGCGCCGAATGGCCGGTCTAGGCGCCAATACGCGGTATCCAACCGCCTTGTCGCGCGAGATTTCCACGCGACCGCAAACGCGTTGAGTGAATTTCTCAGCAGGTCAACGCAGGGCGCGCCGCGCATGAAATTGCTTTCCGGACGGAGCCCTTCCATACTGGCGGATCCGCCGGGTGTCGGGTCCGTGCGTCAGCGTTTTCTGGCTTAATGAGACGGACCTCGAGCGGCGGGCAATCCAAAGGCGAGAAACCTTTGTCCGAGGATGACGAACTCCCACCCGCTCCCAGCCTCCGGCGCAAAAAGAAAAAATCCCCGGAGCAGGAGGCAAAACCACCCCGCCCGATCTGGTATCGGTATGTGCTTTGGGGAGTAATGGCCTGCCTGGCGGTTGGCGCCCTCTTCGAACTGAGAGCCCAGTACTACTACAAGCACAACCTCCGCGTCGCTCAAGAATCACTGGATCGCATCGAGGGAAATCCCAAAAAGGTCTTTTACGACGAAATCAAGGATCGCTTCTGGGGGACGCCTGAATCGAGCACCGGCAAGGCCGACTTCGTCACCAATGTGATCTACACGTGGTCATGGCACGGTCTTCGCAAGTACGTCGTGAGAGTCTATGTCAGCCCGAAGGACGGGCAATTGCGCAAGGTCGAGTCGGAACCGTAACCAGTCCGCGCCAGCCGCGTAAGCGCTGCGACCGGCGTTCGGAGCCGCTTCGGCCCCGTGAGATCGCTAAGGGAATGCGATGCCAAACATCGTGGGCTTAGTGTTGGGGGGTGGCAAAGGGACTCGGCTCTTGCCGCTGACTCAGCACCGCTCGAAGCCAGCCGTTCCGCTGGCTGGCAAATATCGGATCATCGACATCCCGATCTCCAACTGCATCAACAGCGGCGTCAATCAGATTTACGTTCTCACACAATTCAATTCGGTGAGCCTGCACCGACACATTCGGCAGACGTACCAGTTCGACCACTTCGACAACGGATTTGTCGAGATTCTCGCCGCCCAGCAGACGAATGAAGGTGCCGCCTGGTATCAAGGAACGGCCGATGCGGTCCGCAAGCAGATTCGCTACATCGAACAGCCCGGGATCGACTACGTGCTGGTCCTCTCAGGCGACCAGCTCTACCGGATGGATTACCGCGCGATGCTCGAGACTCATCGCCGCGAGAAAGCCGATGTCACCATCGCCGCTGTCCCAGTCACGCGCCAGGCGGCCCGCTCGTTCGGCATCATGCGGATCAGCGAAACGGGACGCGTCGTCGGCTTCCTCGAGAAGCCTCAAAGCGAAGAGGAATTTGCGCTGGTGCGCAGCGATCCGGCCTGGCTCGACGCTCACGGCATTTCCAGTCGCGGACGGGACGGGCTCGCCAGCATGGGCATCTACCTCTTCAACCGCCAGACGCTGGTCGAGCTGCTGGAGAAGTCCGATTACCAGGATTTCGGCAAGGAGGTCTTTCCGATGTCGATCCGGGCGCGGCGCGTGCAGGTGTATCCCTTCGACGGTTACTGGGAAGACATCGGCACGATTCGCTCGTTCTACGAAGCGAACCTTGCCCTGGCGAGGTTCCCGCCGCCGTTCGAGTTTGAGTCCCCCCTTGGCCCGATCTACACCCACGCGCGCTCGCTTCCGCCGGCCCGGGTCAACGGTGCCACGATCCGCGAGTCCCTTTTGGCAGATGGCTGCGTGGTGGAGGCTGGGGCCACCATCGAGCACAGCGTAATCGGACTCCGTTGTCGCATCGGCCGCAATGCCACCATCTGCAACTCAATTCTGATGGGGGCCGACTTCTATGCCTCCGACGACCAGCGGGATCCCGGCGCGGGGCCGCGCCTGGGAGTCGGCGAAGGGGCCGTCATCGCGGGTGCCATCATCGACAAGAACTGCCACATTGGCCGTAACGTGCGGATCGAAAGCCAAAATCGGCCCGACGCCGACTTTGAGAACTTCTCAATCCGGGACGCCATCATCGTGGCGCACAAGGGAGCATCGTTCCCAGATGGCTGGACGCTCCCGGGTTGAAAGACCGGCGCAAAAACAGAGGGCGATGCCCCTGCGCGCGGCCAGCTTTTGGCCTCCGGCTCGGCAGGAGCCTCGCCCACCAGATTTCCGATGCCGTCAACTTTGACGATCAGTCAGCAGGCGGTTCTGCGAAGGTCTTCGGGTCCGCCTTGTCCAACACTTTGATGTCGGTGATTTCGATGTCGAGGAACTTCTCGCCGTTGCGTTTGTTCTCGATCTTGGTGGCCCGCTTCACGCCATTGAAATCTTTGTACTTGCCATAGGTCGTTTCTTGGGTGAACTCGTCTCCCCCGAAGCCGTTCACGGTTGCAAGCATTTTGACCGGCAGGCCGGTTTCCTTGTCGAAAAACAGCTCGAAGTCCTTCTTGTCCGGACCGACGATCTTAAGGGCGACGGCCGGCTTGTTGTCGACCTTTTCTTCTTTAGTTGATTCAACTTTGAAGTCCTTGCCTTTCAGCGGCAGGATAACCGCAGGGACAAGCGACAGATAAACGGCCCGCTTTTGGTTGGCGAGTTGATCGTCCTCGAGCTTGCTGGTGTCACCGGCGAATTTCCGCCAGGCCTTGTCGCCGTCCATGACCGTGACGCCCTTGATCTCATTCCCGCCGAGATCGCCTTTGAAGTCCTGGCGGTACTTGCCGAGCCCCATGGTGATGGTCGTCGTGCTGATCTCGCCTTCGTTGCCGCCGAAGTTCACCTTTCCCTTGGCTTTCGTTTCCACGATCTTGCCTTCGAGGGCAGTGATCTTGGCCTCGCCCCCAAGGGCGTTAACGGCTTTATCGATGACTTCCTTCGCGTCCGGACCTGCCGCCAGGACGCTGCAACGAGCGCTCAATACGAGCGCCGCCGCCACAACCGCACCAAGGAACTTTGTCATAGGATGCACTGCCTTTGTACTGCTGATGATGGAAAAAACGCCTCGCCGCGGAAGAGAGCCCCGGCGCAGACCATCCGCGCCGCCGATCCAGCGCGCTAGAAAGTTAGCGGAACTGGAACCCCCGCCGTCTCGAAATCGTAGCCAGAACTCGTGCGAATTGCCACGAAAATCAAATTACGGAATGCGGCATCTCTTATGCATACGGATCAAGCTGCAAGCACGCAAGAAATTCTCCGGCGACCGCTTGCCGATCGAGCGCCACAAAGTGGTACTGCCCCGCCAGCCAGTCGTGGAACTGATCCTGATAATGCGGGCTGCCACAATGCCCCGACTGGCTCTGGGCGTCCACCATCCACAAGCCGGCTGGCGATTCGCCCAGGTCACAAATCATGCGAAAGCCGGCGCCGACAGCCGCTTCGAAATCGCGACCGCGCCCGGTGTTACAGACGGTTGTCGCGTCGCCTCGAACTCCTGCTCCTCCCTGATTGAGCAGCAGTCCCAGGTCGCCCCGCCCGGACAGAAAATGCTTAAGGTCGAGTCGATGCAGCCGGCCCCAGGTCCATTCGCCGATGTTCGGGCCGAAGCGTTGGGCGAGCCGCTCGAGCGTGCCACGAAACGTCTCGCGGACGATGTCGCCGAAATCTTTAGCGCGAAACCAGCCGTCGGCGTCGCAACCCGGCGGCTTGATCTGCAGCAGCCTGGCCGCCAGCCCTTCGATACCGCTTGCCATCAAGGGAACCGCGTCCTCAGGAAATCGCTCCGCGGCGACGCGCCGGCACCAATCGACGAAGAAGACGTTAAACACCGTCGGAGCCACCAGCTCGGTGAGGCAGTCGCCGTTCCAATCCCGAAGGAGGACACGGGCCTGTTGCACGCGCTCGAGGTGCTCATCCGCAAGCAGCGCGCACAGTCCCGGCAGACAGTCGACCGCGCGCAGCGAACGGGGGTCCTGTTGCAGGCGCCGATGATCGTCGTGCTGATGCGTGGCCCGCGATTCGATCACCTCCCGGATACGCCGCGCCCGATGCCCGCTTGTCCACGTTCCCGATAGGGGAAACGGGTAGCTGTCGTCGACGACTCGGTTATTGGCCGTGACGACGAAGCCTCTCGGCGGATTGACGGCGCTCGGCATTCCTTCGAAGGGAACCAGGCCGTCCCATTGGTCGTCCGGATCCCAGGCGGCGCGGTAGCCGCGCTCGGGTCGATGCCGCAGGGGAATGCGGCCGGTGGCCTGATATCCGATATTTCCCTCGACGTCGGCGAAGACAACCGAAAAGGTCGGGACATGCCAGGGCCTGAGCGATTCCCGGAAGTCCGCGCAGTTTTTCGCGCGGTTCATGCCCAGCAAGGCGGTCAACCATCCGCCGCTCTCCGCGCCCAGCCATCTCAGTGACACGGGCCCGGAGCGATTGGCTGGTTCGGGCAGGACTTCGTCGACAATCGGGCCGACGGGCGAGCTCACGATTCGGCGCGTGACGGTTCCTTGCCCACGGACCTCGATTGATTCGATGCGCTCCTCCGCGGGCGTCCACTGGCCTGCGTGAAGAAAGCAACCGGGGGGCTCTTGACTTGTTCGCTCGCGATACAGATCGCGCTGTGAGCAAATGTTGTTGGTAATCCCCCACGTCATGCGGCGGTTGCGGCCGATGATCACGGCGGGCATGCCGACGTAGGCGCAGCCGGCCACGTCGAACGACCCTCCCTGCAAGTGAACCTCGTACCAACAGGAGACGGCTTCCATCGCGATGTGCGGGTCGCTGGCCACTGCCGGCTTTCCACTGGCACTGCGGTTGCCGCCAACCACCCAATTGTTGCTGCCGATCGACGCATCGGGATCGGCGACGGTCCGACCGACGCTGTCGCTTGGATTCGCCCACACGGGATCCCGCTCCAAGATGCTTTCGTCGTCGGCCTCGGCACTGAGAAACGCGCGAAACAGCGGACCGTAGCCCAGGTACCGCTTTGCCAACTCGGGAATCGCAATGACGGGAAAGCGACCGGTCAAATACCAGCGAAATTCGCTCTCGATCAGGAGGCAATCAACGGACCGCCACGGTTCAGGGGAATAGTCGAGTAGATCGAACTCGATGGGCAGCGCTTCCGCGGCTTGTCCGATCGAAGCATTGATTCCCTGGGTGAAGGAATTGAGCAGGCGTTGAGTTTCGTGCGGCAATTGATCCCATTCGGCATGGGCAATCAGAGGTAGCCCCACGGTCCGCGCCAGGAGGTCTTGCGCGAGCCCTTCCGCACCCAGGATTTCGCTCAGACGTCCGGCCCCCTTGCGGCGGAGCCAATCGAGCTGAAAGAGCCGATCTTGCGCTACTGCAAATCCGAAACCGAAGAACAAATCGGCGTCGGACTCGGCGTAAATATGCGGCACGCCTTGCCGATTGCGGCAGATTTCGACCGGGCGAGTCACACCGACCCGTCGAACTCCCGATGGGCTCGGGACGCGCGATTCAGCCGTGCATTTCCAACGTTCGAGGAACTCGCTTCGCGTGATCCCTGCTGAACGACACACAGCGTCAATCGATGCGCCGCTGCCAAGTTGGGTGAGGACGAGTTTGGGCAAATACGCCATGGTCATCCAAACCGGAAAAACCTGAGCCGCCGGCTCGCGCCAGCGACCGTGCCGAAGCGTAAGCGGTCCTGGCGCGCCTGTCTACGAACGCGGAAGAAGCTGGGTGTGTGCGCCGGCTTTAGAGCGAGCTCGAGGCTTAATGCTTGTGACAGCCGCAGCCTTCGCCAAGGTTGCTGCGCAAGAGTTGTGCGAGGAGAACTGGGCTTCCTTGTGTGGCCACGACCTCGCCCGGTAGTGCTCCAGCCAGGAGTTCGACGAATTTGTCGTCTCTCGCGCCCGTCCGGACCTGCCGCGCGTAGAAGATTTTGGGCGTTCCATTCGTCAGGAAGTCCTTGTCGCGCACGAATACGAACTGCCCTCCAGGGCCGGACTGAACAGCCTCTTGGGGCACGACGATCGCATGCGGCTCGACGCGCAGGATGATACGGGCCGTGCCAAAACTCTTGTCGCGCAGGCTGGGTTCTGCGTTCGATAGCGCGACGAAAACCTTAAGAGCGCGGGTTCGCTCGTCGATAGCAGGGCTTACACGGCTGACGGTACCCCGTACGACTTGAGAACTGTCGTCAGTGCGAAATTCGACCGGTAAGCCCAGGGACACAGCGCGGGCGTCTTCTTCGCGAACGCTCAGTTGCAGCCAGAGGGCGCGGGGATCGGCGACCGTGAACAAGAGTTTCGTCGAATCGACGACTTCGCCCGCCACCACGTCGGACGACACGATGACGCCCGCATACGGCGTACGCACAGAAATGAGATTGGCAGTTTTTGTCCCGGCCGGAAGCCGGGCGACGTAGTTTTTAGGAATCCCCAAAAAACGAATCTCCTCAGCCAACTCCGACGCACGTTGCGTGTCCATTTTGTCAGGCAGCGCGAACCCCAGGTTGACCAGTGCTTGCCGCGCAGAAACAAAGGTGACTTCCGCCTCCTGCAGAGCGGCTTCCGCCTCGGTCAACGTCATCGCTGGAATGGCGCCGGCGTGATCTTTGAATCGCGCGTAGGTGGTTCGCCGTAGCTGCAGTTTGACGAGCGCATTGAGCAACTGGGCCTTGGTCTGTCCGACTTGAGCTGCATCAACCAGCGCCAGCACTTCGCCTGCGTCGACCGAGTCGTTTGTTGTTTTGAAGACGGCCGCGACGGTGCCGGCAACTCGCGGCGACAGATGCGCGACACGTGTCGGGTCGAAGAGCACCTCTCCGTTGGCGAAGACTGCGTCGCTCATCGGACGTTCTTCAACGGCGGCTACGGCAATGCCCGCCTTTTTTGCCGCATCGAGCGACGCCACCTGGACGCGGCGCGCGTGCTTCGTTTCATCGCGTTGATTTTCGGGACGCGCGAGCAGATTGAGGGCCTGAACGGTGTCGTACTGCGGCAGCCTCGGCTTTCCCGCGAGTTGGGCCAGCTCGGGATGATCGATCACGCACTGCTCGACGCCATGCTTGTCGCAGTATCCGAAGTCCTTCTGGGGCGGATAAATCTCTTCGTTGCATTCGACGCATTGCGATTCGGGAACGAAGTGCTCGGGGCACCAGTCATCGTCCTCGGCAGACGCACGATGAAACAGCTCGGAAGCGCGAGGAAGCGTCCAGCCAAGGTGGTGCCCGCCTATGAAAACGACGGCGAGCAGCGCGAAGACGAGAGCGTTCAACCCGCGGCGCAGCAATTGGGTGAGCAGTCTCCTGGGCTCGTCCGGGCCAGTCGCAGAATTCGGCGCTGCCGGAGACAGAAGTTCGGGCGTAGCTGCTTGATTGGTCATCCGTCAGGCCAGGTCAGGGCTGAGGATTAGGTCTCTACCACGGCTTCTAGCGGCACATTGGCGCGGCTGTCAATATGAGACGGGTTTCCCACGCCATCCGTTCCGTGAGGGACCCAGTGCAATTATCGGCCACGACGATCCGGGCGGCTAGAAGGGATATAATTTCGCTCGCAGCTTTGAGTTGCTTCGCGCGTCAAAAATAGTGCGTTTGCGGCGCGTGTAACTGCCTTGGCATTAACGGCGGAAACGAGAGACATGCGGATTGGGCTGTTTGCCGATGCTCATGATCACGTGGATAACGTCTGCCGGGCCGTCGCCGAGTTCAATCGCCTCGAGTGCAGCCTTGTGATCTTTGCCGGGGATTTCGTCTCCCCGATCATCGTGCCGCCGCTGCGCAAATTGCGCTGCCCGGTGCTGGCTTGCTTCGGAGATAACGACGGCAATCAGACTGGCCTGCAAGGAGGGATGCGGATCATCGGTCCGGTCGCTTACGCTCCTTTTGGTTTTCGCACACCCGACGGAGTGCGAATTCTGGTCGCGCACATCGCGGAGCAAGTGCGGGGCCTGGTCGCGGATTCCCAGGTTGTGATCTGCGCTCACACCCATAAACCGGCCGTAAAGACTGATGAAAACGGCGTCCTGTTCGTGAACCCCGGGGAAACCGGCGGCTGGACTTATCGCAAGCCGACGATTGGCGTTCTGGAAACCAGGCCTCTTTCGGCTCGCATCATTTCGCTGCCCGAAATGACCCCCGCTCCGCAAATGTGACGACGCGATGGGGCCCCCTTTCTCCTCCGCCCGCTCCTACTGTCCCCTCAGCCTGGGCGTCGGTATGATCCTGAGACGGCAAAGCGACCGACGCAAAGCGAGATCCCTTGGGGAGAGTCTTACGAGGAATCCCGTCCCAGGAAGGGAGCAAGGATGGCGAGCAAAAACGGAAGCATGAACGCGGCGCAAAAAAACGAATGCTGGATCGGCTTCGACCTGGGCGGCACCAAGATGATGGCCCTGGTCTACGACTGTTCGTTCCGGCCCATCGTCCGCAAGCGACGCAAGACCAAGGGGCACGAAGGGTCAGAGGCAGGCCTCGTCCGGATCGTCGAAACAATCGACGAAGCGCTCGCCGAAGCCAACCTCGATCGCTCGGCGGTGCGCGGTGTCGGCCTGGGGAGCGCCGGACCCCTCGACCTCGACGAAGGGATCATTCTCGACGCACCGAACCTCGGTTGGAAAGACGTCAGAATCAAAGCGGCGCTCGAGAAAGAGTTCAGCTGCCCGGCGGTGGTTCTTAACGACGTCGATGCCGGCGTTTACGGAGAATACCGCTTTGGCGCCGGACGGTCTTCGCGCTGCCTGGTCGGCGTTTTCCCCGGCACCGGAATCGGCGGAGGCTGCGTTTACGATGGCAAGATCCTTCGCGGCCGCGCGAACTCGTGCATGGAAATCGGCCACATCCAAGTCATGCCCGACGGTCCCTTGTGCGGTTGCGGTCTGCATGGCTGCTTGGAGTCGGTCGCCAGCCGACTGGCAATCGCGGGTGCCGCTGCCCAAGCCGCGTACCGCGGACTGGCGCCGCACCTGTTAGAGATCGCCGGGACCGATCTCGACAATATTCGTAGCGGCGCCTTGGCGGAGGCCATTTCGGCCGGCGACACGGTCATCGAAACCATTGTCCGCACGGCGGCGGGGCACATCGGCACGGCCGTGGCTACGGTCGTTCATTTGCTTGCACCCGATTGCGTTGTGCTGGGAGGCGGATTGGTCGAAGCGATGCCCCGCTTGATCGTCAGCGAGGTCACCGCCTCCGCGCACAAGAAACTGCTCCCTTCGTTCGCCGACACTTTCGTGGTGGTCCCTGCCGAGTTGGGAGACGACTCGACCGCGATGGGCGCGGCAGCGTGGGTGCGCGAAGTCGGCTCCGAACCCGTGGTGGCCAAGGTTTAGCAGCGTTTGAGCCGGAACTACAATTGTGTGTCAATTCGGGAGTGTCGATTCACGGTGTCAATCGGAAGTCGTGGCAATCAACGTTGAGCACGCTGCTTAGGTTATGAGTACGCTGCCTCGCGAAAACACGAGCCTCGGGGCAACCGAGCCGATCCGCGTTGTCCGTCCCGGCGCGGTGATCGACATCGGCACCAGCTCGATCCGCATGGCCATCGCGGAAATCGATTCGGCCGGCGGTGTGCGCACGCTCGAAACCCTCTCGCAGGCGGTGAACCTCGGCAAGGACACGTTCACCAAGGGTTCAATCGAAAAGGCCACGATCGAAAAGTGCGTCGAGATTCTGAAAAGTTATCGGCAGCGGCTGCGCGAATACCAGATCTCGCGGGAAGACCAGATCCGCGTCGTCGCCACGAGCGCCGTCCGCGAAGCCGTGAACCGCCTGGCCTTCATCGACCGCGTGTATATCGCGACCGGAATTCAGGTCGAGCCAATCGACGAGGCTGAAGTCAACCGAATCACGTACCTCGGCGTCGCTCCATTTTTGAACGCCGAGCGTTCGCTCGCCCAAGCACACACCGTCGTCGTCGAAGTCGGAGGCGGCAGCACGGAGTTGCTCGTCGTGCGCGGCGGTGACGTCATTTTTTCCCATACGTACCGCTTGGGCTCGCTCCGACTGCGTCAAACGCTCGAATCGTACGGGGCTCCGGCCGGCAAGCTCCGCTCGATCATGCAGAACCAGATCGAGCGCACTGTCGATGAAGTTGTCGCCCAACTTCCGGACGAACTGCCCCGCGCTTTGATCGCCCTGGGTGGCGACATGCGCTACGCGGCCTCTCAGCTGCTTTCAAAGTGGAACGCCGACCGCTTGGGAAAACTGCGACTTTCGCTCCTGGAAGGATTCACCGACAAGGTCCTGAACATGTCGGTGGACAAGCTGGTCAAAACCCACCACCTGCCTTATCCCGAGGCAGAGACGCTCGGTCCTGCTCTTTTGGCCTACGTGACATTGGCCCGGTCGGCCAAGCTCGACCATGTCTACATCAGCAATGTCAATCTGCGCGACGGCTTGCTCCAGGAAATGGCCCATCGCGGACAATGGAACGAAGCCTTCGTCAATCAGATCATCCGCTCGGCCGTCGAGCTGGGGCGCCGGTTCGACTTCGACGAAGCACACTCGATGCAGGTCGCCCACTTGTGCCGGCAACTGTTCCGCGCCCTGCAGGATGACCACCATCTCGAGCCCAAGCACGAAGTCATCTTGTATATCGCCGCCGTGCTGCATGAAATCGGCCTGTTCATCGCCAGCGCCAGCCATCACAAGCATTCGCTTTATATCATCAATAACAGCGAGATCTTCGGGCTCAGCCGCAAAGACGTCCGGCTGGTGGCGCTCGTGGCTCGCTACCACCGCCGCGCCTCCCCGAAGCCGACGCATCCGGGATACGCACTTTTGGATCGCGAAAGCCGGGTCATCGTGTCGAAGCTAGCGGCCATCCTCCGCGTGGCCGACGCGCTGGAGCGGTCGCACAGTCAACGGATCAGCGAGATTCGCTGCAAGCGCGAGCCGGGGCGTCTGGTCATCACCGTCCCCAAAGTCGATGACCTGTCGCTGGAACAGTTGGCCCTCATGCAAAAAGGTTCGCTGTTCGAGGAGACGTTCGGCATGAAAGTGCTGTTGCGCAAGGGCCGCGGTTAGTTCGTTAACATCGCTCGCTCGAGCAAACTCCTTTGATTCTGCACCATGGCCGATACATCGTCGCGTTATCTCAATCGTGAACTGAGTTGGCTGGAGTTCAACCAGGGGGTCCTGGACGAGGCGCACGACGCGACCGTGCCCGTCCTGGAGCGATTGAAGTTCCTGGCGATCAGCGCTAGCAATCTGGACGAGTTTTTTATGGTCCGCGTCGGCGGTCTGAAGCTCGTCGAGCATCAAGAGAATCCACCTGCCGACCCGGCCGGAATGAGCGTCCGCGAGCAGCTCGACGCTATTGCCGCCCGCGTTCACCGAATGACGGGCGATCAATATCGCTGCTTCCTCGAGGAGATCGAACCGCAGCTTGCTCAAGCGGGCGTTCGCCGACTGAACGCCCCCGATCTCAACGAGCGTCAGAAGCAAGTCGTTGACCAGTTCTTCAACGACGAGGTCGCGTCGGTTCTGACACCGATGGCTATCGACCCAGCGTCGGAATTCCCGCTGCTGCCGCACCAGGTGCTGCACATGGCCGTCCGGCTCTTGCCCCCGGAAGGGGAGACGAAGCCGCGGTTTGCGATTATTCCGTTAGGGCGTTCGCTCGGGCGATTTGTAACGCTCCCCTCCGATCGCGGCTATTGCTACATCCTGCTGGAGGACATCGTTGCCGCAGAGGTTGAGCACTTTTTCCCCGGGGAAGGAGTCGTCCACTGCGCCCCCTTCCGGATCACGCGTAATGCCGACATCGCGGTTCGTGATGATCTGGTGCACGATCTGCTGCAGGAAATCGAAGAAGTCCTGGACGAGCGCAAGCTCGGCAATTGCGTCCGATTGGAGATTGCGACCTCGGCGGACGCGGAAACCGTGGCCTTTCTTCGCAAGACGCTCGGCGTCGACGAGGGCGAAACCTATGCCCTCGCCGGCCCGCTCGATCTCGCAGGGTTCATGCGACTCTCGGATCTGCAGGGGTTCGACAATCTGAAATATGAACCGTGGCCGCCTCGCATCTCACCAGACGTCGACCTCGGTGCTGGAATGTTCAACGTGATCGCGCGGCGCGACATCCTGCTCCTGCATCCCTACGACAGCTTCGAGCCCGTCGTGAGGCTGTTGGAAGAGGCGGCCGAAGACCCCGATGTTTTGGCGATCAAGCAGACGCTTTACCGCACCAGCCGCAACAGCCCGATCGTCGCCGCGCTCGAGCGGGCCGCCGAACGCGGAAAATACGTCACGGCGGTGATCGAGCTGCGTGCGCGCTTCGACGAAGCCCGCAACATCGAATGGGCCCGCAACCTGGAGCGCGCGGGCGTGCAGGTCATCTATGGCGTGAAGGGGCTTAAAACCCACGCGAAGATCTGCATTATCGTTCGTCGCGAGCCTTACGGGATCGTCCGCTACGTCCACTTCGGCACGGGGAATTACAACGAGATCACTGCCCGTCTTTACAGCGACGTCAGCCTCATGACTTGCAACGAGGAATTCGGTGCGGACGCGATTGCGTTTTTCAACGCGATCACCGGATTCTCACAGCCGCAGCGATTTCGCAAGATCGACGCCGCTCCGCTCGGGCTGCGCGAGCGAATCATTGAGATGATCGACGCGGAGACCGACCGCCAGAACCATGGCCAAAAGGCACGGATCATCGCCAAACTTAATTCGCTGGTTGACCCGGAGATCATCGAGGCTCTCTATCGCGCGTCCAATGCGGGCGTCGAGATCAAGCTCAATGTCCGGGGGGTCTGCTGCCTGCGTCCCGGCGTGCCCAAGCTCAGCGAACATATCTCCGTCGTCAGCATCATCGACCGGTTTCTCGAGCACTCGCGAATCCTCTATTTTCATCACGGCGGCGATCGGCGGATCTTCATCTCGAGCGCCGACTGGATGCCACGCAACCTCGATCGCCGCGTCGAGCTGTTGGTTCCCGTTGAAGACCATGCGCTCAAAGAGCGACTGCTGCAAACGCTCAAGGCCTACTTCAGGGACGATGTGAAAAGCCGCCGGCTGTTGCCCGACGGGCGCTACAAACGACTGACTCCCAGCGCCAAGCGGCCGCCCACCCGCGTTCAGGAAGTTTTGTACCGCCGAGTCTGTGACGCCGCCCTGATCGCCGAACAATCGCAGCGAACCGTTTTCGAGCCCCATCAGGCGCCCGACAACGCGCACTAAGACCGAGCTATTCGTTTACTTTGCGACCGCTGAGTCATGAAAACGCTGCTCTTGCTCCGCCACGCGAAGGCCAGCCGCGACGATCCGCACATCCCCGATCACGACCGGCCCCTGAAAGATCGCGGCAAGGAAGACGCGAAGCACCTTGGACGCAGGCTCTTAGCGGTGAATTTAGTGCCGACGCTCATCGTGAGCTCAACCGCGTTGCGCGCGCGCAAGACCGCGTCGAAAGTGGCCAAACAGATGGACTACCGGCGGGCAATTGAACTCACCGAGCGTCTCTACCTTTCCACCCCGCACGACCACCTCGAAGTTGTCCGCTCGCTTCCCGATTCGGACGACCCCGTGATGCTCGTTGGCCACAATCCGGGCCTCTCGCAATTCCTGAATGAGCTCGTCAACGCCCAAACTGAGCTTTCGACGTCCGAGCTCGCGCACGTCGAGGTGCCCATCGAACATTGGGCCGATCTGGCCAGGTCCGACGGGGCGAAGCTCGTCAAGCTGTGGCAGCCCAGAGAAGCGGATTAGGCCGCTCGTGCCGTGCCGCCGCTTGTCGGATCAATGACGCCTGGCGCAGCAGTCATGGCTGGACGTTGCGTCGGTGAGCAACATCCAAGCGATTTCACGTCTAATCGTCAGGCGCTATTTTCGGCGCGGTTGCTCACTCGGCGCTGCAGGCGCCGTCGGTTGGACGCGGCGGCATCGGACCTCAATTTTCGCGAGCGGAACTCGATTGAAATAAGTGAACCAGAAGTGACGGCTGATCACCTTGGCTGCCCAGCCGTGCGGCGTCATCACTTCATCTCCAACTGACGGAATAGGGATCGGCGTATCGGACTCGATCGTGTCGACCGATTCCCAGGTTTTCTCCGTCTTCTCTGCGACAATCTCCAGAATGTATTGCATTCCGATTCCTTTGCAGATCGGTGTCGTGCAATTCCTCGCGTGCCAGAATCGGGACTTTGGCAGTCATGGTACTCGATCCGCTGGCCTGCTTGAGCGCACCACAATCCTCTCTGGCGACGAAGTCGTAGGCAGCCTGCCATTTTTTTCGCGCGTCTCCGCGTTCGAGCCACCGGCAACGGTATCAGGGATCCCCCGATGCCAATATCAGTGAGCTCCCTAGTTGCTTAAACCTTCCTTAACAAATAGGGTCGTTTGTGCACTGTGTAAATGCATTGCCCAGTGTAAATCGGTGTCAAATTCTAAAGCAAATCCGCGTAGTCGTCCTTTTTTGGCCGTTCCAGTTCCTTAATTCGAGGAGTCCTAATGATGACACGACTTGCGTCTGAGCGTACCAGGCGCGCTGGCTTCACGCTCATCGAGCTGCTGGTGGTGATCGCGATTATCGCGACACTCATCGCCCTGCTGCTCCCGGCCGTCCAGGCAGCACGTGAAGCAGCCCGCCGCAGCCAATGCCGCAACAACCTGAAGCAGTTCGGCATTGCCATGCACAACTACCACGACGTCGCCCGGATGTTTCCGATGGGCTCGTCGGTGTACGGCAACAGTTGGGCCTCGCTCGGTCTTCCGCTGCCGGGCAATGTGTATTCCCACGCGATGGCGGACGCCTTCCTTCTGATGACGCCGTATGACGAGCAGACCGCCTTCGCCCACGCCTACCAGTGGAACCGCGCGGTCAACAGCCAAACGGTCTCAGCTGCCTCGAACGGGATTGGCCTCACGCCGAACGCGATTCTGTCGGCCTCGGCCAGCGGTCTGTATCGCTGCCCGTCCGACACCTTCCCGGCGACTTTCCCGGGACAGGGTGCGGCCAATCAAGCATTCTATGATGTCCCGCTCAACTACATCCTGTGTCACGGCGTCAACGACCAGTATTGCTGGAAGACGTCAGCCATTCCGGCCCGTGAACTGGGCGTGTTCAATATCAACTCGAACACGCGCATTCGCGACATCACCGATGGCACCAGCAGCACGTTTGCTATCGGCGAAGGGGCGATGGCTCCGCTGATCGCGAATCCGAAATTCACGATTTGTCGCGCCCGCTACTGCCTCACGCCCCCCTCTTGGCCCGTTCCAGTCCCCGCCGCGTTGCAGGCGATCGGCGTCCCGGCAGCCGACGCCGGCGCGCCGCAGCCGCCCTGGCTGCAGTTCCTGATCAACAACTCCACGGTGAACAGCACGAATAACAGCATCGCGCAGCAGTTCGTGCTGACTGGCGGAGACGGCGGTTGCACGATGGAGCAACTCAACAAGAACCCGGTGACTGACACCTTCGCAGATCTCGGCGGCCCTCCGGGCACGACGGGTCCTGCGTTTATAACCAGCGCCTTCAACAC
>DASPSM010000202.1:0-5256 GCA_035623955.1 Planctomycetaceae bacterium | reverse complement strand
TACCAGGGGGGCGTGTTGGTCGCTTTGGTGCGCGATGGCCGAGCGGAGGAAGCCGGCTGATCGTGAACGGCAATCATGCCTGTCTTTCAGAGCAAATTGACGGCCAAGCCGACTCAAATGACGCAGAATTTTCGTGCGGTTTCGTCGAGCCGGGGCGTCTCTCGATCGTACCAAAGCGCCAGATGCGATTGGCCCGTGTCCGTGCGACAGAGAGCCACGGGCCGGGAGCCCTACCGCGACCGAGAACAATTGTGCCGAATGCACGACATGAAAGTCGACGTTGCCGCACGGCAACGCGGCGGTGACGCAGGTCAGGTCGCGGGCGATTCTGCCTTCATCTCATCCAGGAGGCGGAACGTCTCGTCAAAAAACTGTTCCTTGAACAAGTCGCCGATCAACAGGTCGGTCAGGTTTCCCTTGTGCGCCGGGTTGCGCTTGACGAACCGGCCGAAGCTGAAGCCGTCGTAATATTCGACGACGAGGCGGCGCATACGATCCATCCCGCGCTTGAAATCGGGGGCCCATTTGCCGAGCTGAGTGGCCGACGTGTCGCCTCGCTCGAGCCCCTCGTTAATAGCGTCGGCGGCCAATTGCCCCGATTTGAGTGCCAAGAGCACGCCCGAGGAGTAGAGGGGATCGAGGAACCCGAACGCATCCCCAACGCACACCCAGCCATCGCCGGCGGCCTCGCGTGAATAGTAAGAATACTCTTTCTGCACGCGAAAGCCGTCGCAGCGGGTGCCCATCGCGATTCGGCGTTTGACCTCCGGGCAGCGATCGACCTGCTCGAAATAAATCGCTTCGTGGTCGGCGCCGTTTCGGTCTTTGAACAGGTCGTCGAAGCTCGAGACGATGCCGACGCTTACGACGTCGTTGTGCAGAGGGATGTACCAGAACCAGCCTTTCTTTCCCTTTGTCTGCAGGACGATCGTTGCACCCTCATCGCGTCCCAAGTCGCGATACGCTCCCTTCCAATACGTCCAGATCGCGGCCTTGCGCAGTTGGGGATCCCATTCGCGCAGCCCCAGGCGTCCCGCGATCATCGTCGATTGACCACTGGCATCCACGACGACTTGGGCACGGATTTGTGCGACGGTGCCCTCTTCGGCCGCGAATTTCACGCCGACCGCGCGCGGGCCCTCGAACAACACTTCCAGCACCCGAACGCCTTCGTGCACTTCCACCCCGTGCTCGCGGGCGTTGTCGAGCATCATCTTGTCGAACTCGCTCCGCAGCACCTGCCAGGTCTGGGAGCATTCGTGCGGCTTGTGGTCGAGGAAGTAGAATGGCTCCGACAGCCGGCCGCTCTGCCCGACGAACTGGACGCTGTGCTTTTTGACGAACTGGCTCCGCTTCATCTTATCGAGCATATTGAGCCGCTTGAGCACCCAGTAAGTCTCGGGTATCAGCGACTCGCCGATGTGGAAACGCGGGAAGTGGTCGCGCTCGAGCAGCACGACGCGATGCCCTTTCTGGGCAACCAGCGTGGAGAGAGTCGATCCGGCGGGCCCTCCGCCGATGACGACGACCGGAACTTCCTCGGGAAACTGCCCGAACTTCGGCATGCGAGATCCTCAAGAAGCCGAGTTCGTTGATAGTTTCTCCGGAGGCAGTTGTCCAGACTTCCGGCCGATCGGAATGAGAAAGCCGCTACGGCGATCGCTCTGGCCCTTAATGGCCTTTCGTCCGCGGCACCTTCGCCCCCTTTTTTCGCGCCTTTGACAGGCCGATCGCGATGGCCTGCTCGCGGTTCTTCACACGCTTGTGGGACTTGCCGCTCTTGAGCGTCCCCTTCTTCTTGCGGTGCATGGCCCGCCCGACTTCGCTTTTCGCCTACGATCCATATTTGGCCATTGGAATTTCCCCGACCGGTTTGGGCTTGCCGAATTCGACAGGTCGCGCCTCGGACGTTCGATTCCCGTCCGAAACGCGACCGCAAGTCGACCCAGCCTTCCCTAAGCGTGGTGCGCCTTGACGTTGATGAGCGCCTCGGCAAGCTCGGTCAAAATTTTGTCCGCGTTGCCTTCTTCGTCGAGCGTCTCCTGCAGCTCGTTGGCAATCGCTTCGCGGCCAAGCTGACGCGCGAAAGTGCGCGCCGTTCCGTAGGCCGCAATTTCGTAGTGCTCGATCCGCTGGGCCGCGGCAATCAGGGCGGCGTCCTTGACGTACGGATCCCCCTTTGCGCCCACCATTTGTTCTCCCTCAGAGATCAGGCCCTTCATCGCCGCGCAAGTTTCGCGCTCGGGGCTGCGTCCCAATTTCTGGAAAATCCGCTCCAGCCGCACGACTTGCCCCTCGGTCTCGCGCAGGTGCGTTTGAAAGGCACTACGCAGATCGGGCGAGTGGGCTGCGTCGGCCATTTTGGGCAGCGCCTGAACGATGCGCTGCTCCGCGTCGTAGAGATCTTCGATTTGCTCGATGAACAAATCCTCGAGCGAGTTGAATTCCAGGCTGGTGAAAAAGCTCATGAAAGGGCTCCGTTCTTTTGTGCTTTTGCTGGAAGATGTTTTTCCCACGATCGCCGGTCAAATCGCGGCCAACGCGCAATCGCCTTCTCGGGGCCAAAGCGTGCAAAACACGTTCCGAGCGAGCGATCGCAAGCCGACAGGTGCGCCTGTGCGCCCCAACACCATATCCTTCTCGACAGGCTGCACGGGGGTTTTTACGATTGAGCGAGGCGATTGCCGGAACAGTTCTGCGGAATTCGAGGTCTCATGCTGCTTGCGCGTCGTTACCCCGGTTGGGGGTACCTGATCGCATTTGTCGGATCGGCGCTGGTGTTCGCGCTGCGCTGCCGCACCGATACTCCGCTGTGGGGATTCTTCACATCTCTGGCCTTCCTTTTGGCGGTGCTCATTTCGGGCCTGGTCGGAGGCTGGCGGCCCTCGATGTTGACCACGCTGATCTGCCTGGTCAACGAACGGTTTTTCTTCACCAATCCCAGGCATTCCTTCGCGATTCCCTCCGCCGATGACACGATGCGGATCCTGGTCTATGGAGCCAGCGGGGTGGCCATCGCCCTCTTGTGCGAAGGCCTGCAACGTGCCTGGAGTCGCGTCGCTGAACGCCAGCGACAACTCGAGCGCGAGATGAGCGAGCGGCTGGCCGTCGCGCAGGAACGGCTCCGCCTGGTCGACCAGCTGAGACAGGCCGATCGCCGCAAGGACGAGTTTCTGGCCACGCTCGCCCACGAATTGCGCAATCCCCTGGCTCGGCTGAGCAACGCGCTCGAGTTGTGGGACTTTGTGAAGAACAATCGTCCGCAGCTTGATGAGTTGCGGGGGATGATGCAGCGCCAGGTGCGGCAGATGACCCGGCTGATCGATGACTTGTTGGACGTTTCGCGAATCAGCCGGGGCAAGATTTCTCTGCGTCTGGAGCGGATCGAGCTGCAATCTCAGGTGAACACCGCGATCGAATCAGTAAGGCCGATCGTCGCCGCCAACAATCAGCGTCTCGAGATTTCCTTCCCTCCGGACCCGGTTTTCGTGCAGGGGGATGCGACCCGCGTCGCGCAGGTGGTGGGGAACGTGCTGCACAACGCGGCCAAGTACACGCCCGAAGGGGGCCGGATTACCGTCAGTGTGGCCACCGAGGGGAACAAAGCGTCGATCTCGATCAAGGACACGGGATGCGGAATTCCGGCCGCTCATCTGGCGAACATCTTCGAGATGTTCCAGCAGGTCGACCAGACGCTGGACCGCGCGCAAGGCGGCCTGGGAATCGGACTGACTTTGGCCAAACGCCTGATCGAAATGCACGCCGGATCGATCGAAGCCACGAGCCCCGGGCCGGGGCAGGGGAGCGAATTCGTCATCAAGCTTCCGGCCGTTGCCGCCGAAAAGCAGAGGCAAGCGGTGCCGGCGCCGAGCATGGCCGCACGGCGCGAATTGCCCCGCCGTCGCATTCTGGTGGTTGACGACGTGCACGAGTCGGCCCAGACGCTGGCCCGAATGCTGCAGGCCGTCGGCCAGGATGTTGCAGCCGTCCACGACGGGTACAGTGCCTTATCCCACGTGCGCGAGCAGCGGCCCGAGGTCGTGTTCCTGGACATCGCGATGCCGGGGATGAACGGTTACGAGGTTGCCCGACGCATCCGTGAGTCGAGCGAGATCCAGCCCAATGCTCATCGCGCTGACCGGCTACGGGCAGGATGACGATCGGCGACGCGCTTATGAAGCCGGCTTCGACGTGCATCTGACCAAGCCGACGTCAATCGAGCAAATTTCGACGGTTTTGTCGCAGGCCGGCGGACACGCGGTGGCTGCCCAGTCCTGACCGCAGTCCGGACCAACCGTCATCCCGTGCGGCGAGCCTTGTCGGAGATATCCTTTCGGCACCAGGCCCCCTCCCAGCGGATGCACTTTACGGCCTGGTAAGCGCGCAGCTTGGCGTCCGCAATCGTCTCGCCGACTGCCGTGACACCCAGCACGCGGCCGCCGTCCGTGACGACCTGCTCACCCATGCGGGTCGTTCCGGCATGAAAGACTTTGACGTCGGGAACGCGGCTGGCTTCGGCAAGACCTCGGATCGGGAACCCCTTCTTGATCTCGCCCGGGTAACCGGCCGACGCCATCACGACACACACTGCCGGGCGCGGATCCCATTCGAGCGGCGGGAGCTTTTTCAATCGCCCCTCCGCTGCCGCCAACAGCACCTGGGCCAGGTCCGATTTCAACCGCATCAAAACCGGTTGCGCTTCGGGGTCGCCGAGGCGCACATTAAACTCGAGCACTTTGGGCCCCTGGGCCGTGATCATCAAGCCCGCGTACAGAATGCCCTGAAAGGGCGCGCCTTCGCGCCGCATCGTGTGAACAATGGGAACCAGAACCTTCTCGATGACTTCGTCCAAGAGCGCCGGCGTCACGAGCGGAGCGGGCGAATAGGCTCCCATTCCGCCAGTGTTTGGCCCGCGGTCGTCGTCATAAGCGGCCTTGTGATCCTGCGCCGGTTCCAGGGGAAGAATCGTATTCCCATCGACGATGGCCAGGATGCTGGCTTCCTCTCCCGTGAGGCTTTCTTCAATCACAATCCGCTTGCCCGCGTCGCCAAAGGCCAGGTCGACCATCGCGTGCCGAATCGCCGCGAAAGCTTCTTGACGGTTCTGGCAAACCGTCACACCCTTTCCCGCCGCCAGTCCATCGGCCTTAACGACGAGCGGCCGCTCGCTGCGCTCGTCGACGTGCGCCGCGGCGGCCGCCGGATCGTCAAACACGGCATAATCAGCCGTCGGGACGTTGGCCAGCCGCATCATCT
>DASPSM010000193.1:0-2170 GCA_035623955.1 Planctomycetaceae bacterium | reverse complement strand
GGGCGTGCACTCCGTCGATATCAACATGGGCTGCCCGGTCGACCGGATCACCCGCAACGGAGCCGGGGCCAGCATGATGTGCCGGCCGTCCGACACGATCGAGCTGGTGCGGCACGTGGTCGAAGGGGTGAAAATCCCCGTGAGCGTCAAAATGCGGCTGGGCTGGGACAGCTCGCAGATTACGGCCCCGAAATTCTCTGCCGAATTTGAACAGGTCGGCGTGGCGGCGATCGCGATTCACGGACGCACGCGGGCGCAGGGATTCAGCGGGCAGGTCGATCGCGAAGGCATTCGCCGCGTCGTCGAGGCGGTGTCGCGGGTTCCCGTCGTCGGCAATGGAGACATCCGTACAATCGCCGACGCGGCCCGGATGTTCGACTGCACCGGTTGTGCCGCCATTTCAATCGGACGCGGCGCCCTGGCGAACCCGTGGATCTTCCGGCAGCTCGTCCAATGGGAACAGACTGGTCGCTGCGATCCGCCGGGGAATTTCTCCGAACGCCTGGAGCTGCTGAAGGCGCAGTTCGCCTATTTGGAAGAGCTGCGCGGCACGCGCACCGCGATTTCGGGCTTCCGAAAGACGGCTCATTGGTATCTGAAGGCGATGCGCGTCCCGGCGCGGCTGCGTGCCCGCTTCCAAGCTGCGGCCAATTCGGCCGAAATCGAAGCGGCACTGGCCGCGATCGAGGAGCACGGCCCGATCGGCGGCGACCGCACGGGCGTTTTGCCCGAACTGGCGGTTCCGGTCCCGTCGGGGCCAGTCGAGCGCTGGTAGCAGATTCACCCGGCGAGCGGCCAGCGTAAGCTGGCCGGTGCTTCGAATTCCGTCAGCCGGCCAATGGTGTCAAAGGAATCAAGCACCGGCGCCAAAGGAATCAAGCACCGGCCAGCTTACGCTGGCCGCTCGCCAACGTCGTTCGTGATTCGGCGCGCCTCTGGATTTTTAGCAGACTGCCACCTACGCTACATCTCGGTTTGTTCATTTTTTGTTCTGGGTGATCTGGAGGTGAGCATGCGCGGCGGCTGGACCGGGGCGATGCGAATCGTGGGACTTGCGGCGGCGGTTCTTGTTCTGCTGGGGGCGGGGGCCACGCTTTCGGCTGACGACAATTGGCCGCAGTTTCGCGGCCCGGGATCGCGCGGCGTCAGCGAGGATCGCGACCTGCCCGAGGTTTGGAGCAAGACCGAAAACGTCGCCTGGGCCACCAAGATCCCCGGGCGTGCCTGGTCCTCACCCGTCGCCTGGGGCGACCGTGTTTTCGTGACGACGGCGATCCAGCTCGACGGAAAACAAGAGAAAATCAAGCCGGGACTCTACTTCGGCGGCAATCGCCCGACGGAAAAGGTCACCTATCGCTACGTCGTCTTCTGCCTCGACTTCAACACGGGCAAAATCCTCTGGCAGAAAACGGCCTACGAAGGCGTCCCCAAGTTCGGCCATCACCTCAAGAACACGATGGCCTCCGAGACGCCAGTCACCGACGGCGAGCGCATTTATGCGTATTTCGGCAACGTCGGCCTGTTTGCCTATGACTTTGACGGCAATCAGAAATGGAGCCGCGAGCTGGGTTCGTACCCGATGGCCTATAACTGGGGAACGGCCTCTTCGCCGGCGATCTACGACCGCCGAATTTACGTGATCGTCGACAACGAAAAACACTCGTTCCTGTCGGCGATCGACGCGGTCACGGGCAAGGAACTGTGGCGCAAAGACCGCGACGAAAAATCGAACTGGGCAACCCCGTACATCTGGAAGAACGAACAACGCACCGAGATCATCACCTGCGGCGTGAATCGCGTCCGCTCGTACGACCTCGACGGCAAACTGCTCTGGCAGCTTTCGGGCATGTCGTCGATCGTGATCCCCACGCCTTTCTCGGCCGGCGGCTTGCTCTACGTGACGTCGGGGTACGTCATGTCGCAGAAGAAGCCCCTGTTCGCGATCAAGCCCGGCGCGTCGGGCGATATTTCGCTTAAGGCGGACAAGAACCAAACGTCGAACGCGCACATCGCCTGGTTCAATCCCAAGGCCGGGCCGTACAACGTGTCGCCCGTGCTCTACAAAGACGTGCTGTATGTGCTCTACGACCGCGGATTCCTGGCGGCCTTTAACGCACAGACGGGCGCACCGCTCTATGAACCGCCGCTCGCGCGGCTTGGCGCGAGCGAG
>DASPSM010000191.1:0-5589 GCA_035623955.1 Planctomycetaceae bacterium | reverse complement strand
ATTCTGCTGCTGCGGATCGGCGAGGCCGACCAGGGCGTCGTCGGATTGCACCAAGTGGGGATCCCGGGCGAGATCAAGCCGAGTCTGTCGGCGCGATTGATGGGATTGGACAGCCTGGGCGTCGCCTCTTATTTGCTGACTCTGTACTTCTCGTGCGCGGTGTTGACCGATGACGCCGTCGGCATCCTCGAGAACGTCGAAGTCGGCTACTATCACGATTACGAGCACCGCCTCACGAAGTTCAAATAAGCGGTCGACGGAGCGTCGAAGATGACGAGTTTGACTCCCGATCACGTCGCCCAGTTGGCGAGCCGGATCTACAACGAAACGCCCGGTGGCCATGGTCCCTCGGGCGTAGGGCAGGCTCCGAGCGCGCCCATCGATCCGGCGGTCGATTCGATGGTGCGCGAAGAAGCTCACGCGCCTGCGGTCCCGGCGCCTCCCGAAAGTCTGACCGCATTTGAAAGTCCGATTCTCTCCGGACAGCCTCCCGCTGTACCGGTCGCTACGGCCGCCGGACTCGATGCCTATCGCACGCCGCTCGGGATCCCCGGATTCTCCGAGGCGGCGACGTCGATTTCCAATCCGGAGTCGGACGGACTCCGCGCGTTCGTGCAGAGCATTCGTCAATCGGACTATCGCTCGGCGAATGAAGTTTTTCCCGAGGAACCCGCGCCAAGATCCACGGCCTTTGCACGTCGGGCGCCCGCACGCTCAACGGTCGATCATGCGCCGTACCCCACCGACGGCACGGCGAATGGTTATGGCGCGCGACCGCTGGACGTCGACGCTGTTCGCAGTGACTTTCCGGTGCTGCATCAGAAGGTGCACGGCCGGCCCCTCGTGTGGCTCGACAATGCGGCGACCACTCAAAAGCCCCAGACCGTGATCGACAGGCTTTCGCACTTTTACGCGAACGACAACTCCAACATCCATCGCGGCGCACACACGCTCGCGGGGCGGGCGACCGAGGCATTCGAGCAGGCCCGCGACAAAGTCCGTGACTTTCTGGGGGCCTCGTCGTCCAAGGAGATTGTCTTCGCGCGCGGCACGACGGAAGCCATCAATCTTGTCGCGCAAACGTGGGGCCGCAAATTCTTGCAGCCCGGCGACGAGATTGTGCTCTCAACGCTCGAGCATCACGCGAACATCGTTCCCTGGCAGTTGATTCTGAAAGAGACCGGAGCCCGTCTGCGGATCATTCCCGTCAACGATCGCGGCGAGATCCTGCTCGAAGAGTACCAGGCGATTTTGGGACCGCGCACGAAGCTCGTCGCACTCGCACACGCCTCCAACAGCATCGGCACGCTGCTTCCCATCGCCGAGATGATCCACATGGCCAAGCGCTACAACGCGCGCGTGCTGATCGACGGCGCTCAAACTGTGGCCCACATTCCAGTCAACGTGCAGCAACTCGGCTCCGATTTCTACGTGTTCTCGGGGCACAAGATCTTCGGCCCCACCGGCATCGGCGTGCTGCAGGCCCGCGAAGAGCTGCTGGAAATCATGCCGCCCTGGCAGGGGGGTGGCAGCATGATCAAGAACGTGACATTTGAAGAGACGACCTTCGCAGATCCGCCAGCCAGGTTCGAGGCCGGGACGCCCAATATCGCCGATGCGATCGGCCTCGGTGCCGCCCTCGATTACGTGAGTCAGTTCGGACTGCCCAACATCGCCCAGTACGAACACGAGCTCTTACAGTACGCGACGGAGCAGCTTTCGCGAATTGACGGCCTGCGGCTGATTGGGACGGCGCGAGAGAAGGTCGGCGTGCTCTCCTTCGTGCTTAGGGACAAGCCCACCGTCGAGGTCGGTCGAATGCTGGACCTCGAAGGGATCGCCGTGCGGGCCGGCCACCATTGCTCGCAACCCTCCTTGAGACGTTTCGGACTTGAGGCTACAGTTCGCCCATCGCTAGCCTTCTATAATAAGAAAGAGGAAATCGACCGGCTGGCGGACGCAATCCGCAGGATCCAACGCAGGTGAAGGAGCGAGTCAGATGGTCTCTGCTATTTCCCCCTCGGCACTAGCCCAACTCCACGGATCGGGCAAACGGATTGACCTGATCGACGTGCGAACGCCAGCTGAATTTCAGGAAGTCCATGTCGAGTTCGCAACCAATGTTCCGTTGACCGAGCTCGATCCGGCTCAGATCGTGCAGGCTCGGAACGGCTCCGCGAATGAGCCGCTGTATGTAATTTGCCGGTCAGGCGGCCGCGGGCAGCAGGCCTGCGAGAAGTTCGCCAAGGCCGGCTTTAGCCACGTGATCAACGTCGAGGGTGGCACGCTCGCCTGCGAGACGGCCGGGTTGCCATTGGTCCGCGGCAAGAAAGTGATGTCACTCGAGCGCCAGGTGCGAATCACGGCCGGCTCCCTCGTGCTCGTGGGGGTCATTCTCGGCTGGCTGGTTCACCCCTATTTCTTCGGGTTGTCAGCTTTCATTGGAGCGGGCCTGGTGTTCGCCGGCCTTACTGACACCTGCGGCATGGGGATGCTGCTGGCTCGGATGCCTTGGAACACGCGAGCGTCTGGGCCATCGGCTTCGTGTTCCGCCTAGCGGCTATTTCCTCATTCTTCCCAGGGACTTGACATTCCGGACTTGACTGCCGTTACGTCGGCTATTTATATATCACTGACCGGATCGGTTATTGTTCGAGGCGAACAACCCCTGAGATGAAGGTCTCCCGCAAATCTGACTACGCCCTTCGGGCCCTCTTCGGCCTCATCGCGAGCGATGGGAAATCGCCTATTTCGATCCGCGAGCTGGCCGAGCGCTACGATGTGCCGCGCCGCTTCTTAGAGCAGATCATGTTAGAGCTGAAATCGAAGGGCTGGGTACGCAGCATCGCAGGCCGCGATGGTGGCTTCGTGTTGGCGAAAAGGGCTGACGAAATCACGATGGGGGAGGTCGTCCGGCATTTCGATGGCGTTTTGGCGCCAATCGGTTGCGTTTCGACGACTCACTATGAACCGTGCAGCCAAGAGTCGGTTTGCCGCTTCCGGCGAGTGCTGCTGGATATTCGCAATTACACGGCGCGCCGCATGGACTCCGCGACCTTGGCGGCGGTTTACGAGGCTCCAATTGTGACCCGGGAAGAAGTCTTTTCATACGAATTCGTGGGCGGCGAAGGAATCTAAGCGATTTTTTTGCGACCAAATTAATCACGTCTTTGGTCGTGGTTATTTTCGGCGGTTGCTGCGCTGAAGGGACAAAATCTGTGAATCGCAATTCCTGCCCGCTCCTGGCCACCGCGATCCCGGTCATTTTGATCGTCGCGATGGTCCCGGGTTGCGGCGGAACAAGCGCCAGCGAAAAGCCCAGCGTCGAACTGTTAAACGTGTCGTATGACCCGACGCGCGAACTGTGGCGCGACCTCAACGCCCAGTTCATCGAGCGCCTGCGAGCCGAGAACGGCACGGAAGTTTCCATCAAGCAGTCGCACGCGGGATCGTCGAGCCAGGCGCGGGCGGTCATCGACGGTCTCGATGCCGACGTCGTCACGCTTGCACTCTGGTCCGATATCGACGCGATCCGACAGAGAGGGTTGATCAAAGATGGCTGGCAAGAACGGCTGCCAAATCACTCGCTCGCCTATTTCTCGACGATCGTCTTCGTGGTTCGCAAAGGAAATCCCAAAGGGATCAAGGACTGGCCCGACGTCGTCAAGCCGGACGTGGTCGTCATTACTCCAAATCCCAAGACATCAGGCAACGGAAAGCTCAGCTTTCTTGCCGCTTGGGGGAGCGTGATCCAGGCCGGCGGCTCTGAGAAAGCAGCCCGTGAATACGTGACGAAGCTTTACCGTCAAACTCCCGTCCTTGAAACCGGGGCCCGGGGCGCAACGACAACGTTCGCCCAGCGCGGCATCGGCGACGTCCATCTGACTTGGGAAAACGAGGCCCATCTCGAAGTCGACGAGGCGGCTGGAGCGCTCGAAATCGTCTTTCCGTCCACGAGCATTCGAGCCGAGCCCTTCATCGCCGTCGTCGACGCTAATGCCGAGCGCAAAGGAACGCGGGCGATCGCCGAGAAGTATTTGAAATTCCTCTACACCGACGAAGGGCAGGAGACAATCGCGAAGCATTTTTATCGCCCCACGAACGAGGCTGTCCTCGCCCGCCACAGCGAGCGATTCCCGAACATCCATCTCTTTTCGATCACAGCCATCGCCGCAAGCTGGGACGCGGCCCAGCAGAAGTTTTTCGCGGACGGAGGTGTCTTTGACGCAATCTACGAGTCGGGCGGCGCCGCGGCGGCAGCTCATTAGAAGGCGTGCTGTTCGAGTCGTTTAGAGCCGATGACCTGGCTTCGGAAGATTTGATGACCCCAATTTGAGGAGGGGGGCCATGTGACGCTCAATTTGTTTGATTCACGCAAGACTCAGTGCAGACGGGTTTCCGTCAAATCCGCCCATTGTCGGGCAAGACTGCTTCAAGGCAGTCGCGTTCTATTTTCGAATCATTTCATTTTGGAAAGGAGCTTTGACGAATGAAGACAGCCAATCGCGCGATTCAGCGCCGATTCCGCTCACGCCGTGGCTTCACCATCATCGAACTGTTGGTGGTGATCGCCATTATTGCCGTTTTAATTTCTTTGCTCTTACCGGCCGTCCAGTCGGCGCGGGAATCGGCCCGTCGCACTCAGTGCAAGAACAACTTGCACCAACTGGGGATTGCCGCATTCAATTTTGAAGCTGCAACCCGGAACTTTCCGACCTCCGGTGAGGGAGTGGACTACACGACGGCCACAGGCCGGCCCGACAACGGCCAGGCTCCTCCTTTCGCAACGTTCAGCCTCCAATCGTTCCAGACTGCGATCGCTCCCTTCGCCGAAGAAGCAGTGCTGACCGTTCAGTACAACAACAACTACGCCTACAACGATAGCCGCGCGCCGCAGAACCAGACGGCTGCAACGACGGTCATTCCCTGGTTCTTGTGCCCAAGCAACTCGCTCTACCAGGCGGATCCGGACGGCTATGGCACGACCGACTACATGGTCCTCGCCTACACGGATATCGATCCGAATACCGGCGTCCGGAACGGACTGACCACAATGAACGGTGCCTTGATTGCTGGCGGCGGTCCGATTTCGCTGATTTCGGATGGACTGAGCCACACGATCATGGTCGGTGAAGACTCCGGTGCCGCGTTTGAGACTCTTCCATGGGGGACGGAGTCGCGTTACAACGATCCCGTGATGGGGCCCCAAGTGGGAGCAGGGGCCGCCCACGTGGGGTGGTATTGGAACGGCAAGGCCTCCGTGGCTTACAGCGGCGGAACCTTTCCGGCGGGCAACACCCTCACGCCTAGTGGCCACCGGGCACTTCCCCGCTGGGCGGAGCCGGATAATGCAAGCGGCGTTTCGGGCCAGGCGAACTCAATCCCCGGGGCTGTCATCCAGCCGATCAACGGAAACTTTACGCCGAAGGGTGGACCACCCAACGGCGGATACGGATCGACCGTGGGCGAGCCGTATGACAGCCTGTATAGCGACTACCTGACAGGTAACTACACGCACGCGGCGCCCGCGGGTAATCCCTGCGGTTGGTACTGGAACAACTGCGGCCCGAACAACGAGTTGTTCAGCTT
>DASPSM010000522.1:0-7490 GCA_035623955.1 Planctomycetaceae bacterium | reverse complement strand
GAGGCGTCCCGTGCTCGCAATCTGGCGGGTTGGCTCTTGGCGGCCTGGTTTCTCGGGATGTCCGTGGCAATCCCGCTGTACACGCCCTATCCGCGACTGGCGATGCCCTGGCTGGTGTGCGCGTGGCTTGTTGGGGGCGCCTGCGTTGGTCACGCCCTCACGTGGGCGGCGGACCGGCGGGCCAAAAGTATCGCCGCGAGCGCAGTGCCGCCCCGATTCGGCTGGCAAACGTGGGCCCTCTTGCTCGGAGCGATTGGCGTTCTGGCACTCGGGGTCGTCTCGCGGCTCAGCCTGGCTCGTTCGCGCGATATTCCCGGGTGGCAAGACCGCACCGTCCGTGCCCAGATCGTCAAACAAGCGGCACAATTCGCTCGCAAGCTGGCGCCGGGTAAGCCCCTGTTTCTCGTCTACGGCGAGCCAGCCCTGTTCTTTGATCTGGCGATCGAGGGCTGCGATCCGCAGCCGCCCTTGGGGGGCAATTTCAGCTTTCTGGCACCAGGCAAACAGCCGCTGCCGCAGCCGGCGTTTTTGCTGGCCTACGAGGGGACGGCCGACTTCGACAAGCTGATCGAGCCCTACAAACAGGCCCTCAACCTGGAAGCGGTCTTCCACGACACGCCCAGCGACCTGGTTCTCTTAGACACGTACCCTCCGGCCGATCTGGCGCCGGGCCAGCCGCGCCCCCGAGAGGCCCTGCACCTCTACCGCATCAAGCCCCGCTGAGCCCGGGCGACTCGTTCTCCGAGCGATTCGCTACGGCGGAGACGCCCGTCGGTCCCGCTTCTTCTGCCGTTCTCACCAGGCTGTTAACCTGGGCGGACCCAGAAATTCCCGCCGCCTTCAGGCTTTCCGCGCGCGGCGTTTTTTACCAGTTCCACGTGGAATCTCGCAGTATCGTTAAAACCCCCATTTTCCGCAGGGGGAATTAGAGCCGCTCGGCTGATTCGGACCTCCTGAACGGACCGATCGTTTCCTTGCGGTGCGGCGATTCCACGGATGTGAATCACGAGGCGCGCAGAGTCATGGACGAACAGTCAAGGATGGCCGACGGCACGTTGAATTCGGAGGGGCAGGGCTTTGTCCGGCGGCGGTTGGGCCGCGGGCTGAGCGCGCTTTTGGGTGCGGGCTCGGGCGACGTCCCCGGACAGGTGGGCGGGTCGACCAGCATCGAATCGCGGGCGAGCGGGTCCGATTCCAGCCACGTGCACGTGGAACTGATCGAGCGAAATCCCTTCCAACCGCGAAAAGACTTCGAGGCCGAATCGCTCGACGAGCTGGTTGAGAGCATCCGCCAGCACGGCGTGCTGCAGCCGTTGCTCGTCCGCCCCTGCGGCGGCCAGTACCAGCTGATCGCCGGTGAACGCCGGCTTCTGGCGGCCAAGAGAGCCGGCCTCGAAACCGTTCCCTGCCGCGTGCTGGAGCTCGAAGATCAGGCGATGTGCGAGGCCGCGCTCGAGGAGAACCTCAAGCGCAAAGACCTCAATGTGCTGGAAAAAGCGCAGGCCTTCAAGGACTACATGGAGCGCTTCGGCGCCTCGATCGACGACGTGGCCCGACAGCTCAGCATGAGCCGCTCGTCGGTCTGCAATTTCCTGCGGCTTTTGGATCTGACCGATTTCGTCAAGCAAGCGCTCCTGGCCGAGCGGGTGACTTTCGGCCACGCGCGGGCCATTCTCTCGCTCGCGGACGACGATCAGATCGCGCTGTGCCGCCGGATCGAAAGCGAATCGCTCTCGGTCCGCGACACGGAAGCGGCGGTCCGTGAGATCCTGCAACACCAGGAGGAGCCCCACGCCGAGACCATCCCCTTCACCGGAGCGATCGCCGCCGCCAAACCGGGGGCGCCGATCGCCAGCGCTCACGTCCGCTCGCTCGAAGAGAACCTGCAGCAGATCTTCGGCGTGGCCGTGCAGATCAAGCTCGGCGGCAAAGAGAAGGGGAAGTTCGTGATCCCGTTTGCCAACAACGACGAATTCGAGCGGATCCTTCGCCACCTCCGCCGGGCGGCGTAAGCCAGACTCACTTCGACAATTTCGACACGATCTTCCCCATTTCCGCGGCGTTGAAAGCCCGGGCCGTCGTGGTTTGCACGTTGCCCGACGTGCCAAGGTGCAAAAGGAGCGCCGACGCAGTCTCGTCATCCGGCGCGTCGAAGACGAGCACTCCGTCGAATGCGCCCAACGTCCAGAAGATGTTGCTGACTTTGGCGCCCATCTTTTTGGCAGCGGCCTCGAAGGCGCTGGCCCGTTTCGTGGTCTCGCTGATTGTCTTGATCCCCTGCTCCGTGAATTTGATCGTGCTAACGAAGGTGGCCATGGCGTGCTCCCTGGGTTTCGACTCGGACTGCCGCGGATTTTACCGCGAACCGGCATTCAAGTCCCCACCGGTGCAAAAGTCATTCTGTCGGGGACGCCCTAAGTAGCCCCATCGCGTCGCAGCATGTTACCCTCGCCCCAACGGGCACGCGTCTTGGAAAGCCCGCAGCACGCGCGAAAACCGAGTTAACTCAGGGTAACTTCGCATGAGGATCGCCCCATGCATTCGGCGCCGGTGGAGATGACGGGCACCGCAAGCGGTCGAAGTCCGACTCGAGAGTCGCCGCCGAGTTTTGTTTGCCCTGGGCGCGAAAGTCGGCCGCGCGCTGGGCGAAGAGAGCCTTGACCCGGTCATAGACCTGCGCGGCATTCAAGCCATCCGCAAAAGCGCGATCGATTTCCGAGTCGCACTCGAAGAAAACATCCTGGTCGGCCGTGACGAAGACGAAGTCTTCGTCATAGCCAAAATAAGCGCGGCATCCATTCCTCACAAAATCAGGCCCTAGATCGCGGGCCGTTTCACAGGACAGAAAGTGAGCGACCTTGCCACGTGCTTCCGCGGGCAAGTAATTACCGACTTGGAAGATTGGATCGTAAAACTGGCCTGTGTACGTGGTATAACTGCCGTGGCCGACACCTGTTAGGTAGGCCACGCCCGGCTGTTGCGCTTTGGGTGCTACATAGATTCGCCTTGCCATCGCTCCCTGGCATTTATCGATGCTGTAGCCCTTGCTGGCCACATATGGATAGACATGTTTTTCGCGGTACTGGTAGGCTGCCCGGGTCGCCGGCTCAAAGTTGGAATCGATCCCCAAAACGACCACCGGTATCTTTGATGTAAATGTCTGTTCCTTCAGCGCGGGTTGCTTAGCCACGAGATGATCCTTGCTTCTCTTCCGCTTGGTCGATCAGGTGAGTGATGACGCGTGCTTCGATCTCCGCCAATCTACGACCTAACTTAGTCTTGGTTCGGACCTCGTCTATAGCACGCTCTTTTGTGACGATGCCAGCGCCAATCGTGCCGATTTCATAGTTGGGTTGCATCTCGATGCGTTTGGCAGCTAGCTCCACGCGCTGGTCGTCGCTGAGGGAGGAGAACGCGCGGGCATTGCGCTTTCCCTCGACGTAGTCGTGGAGAGAAACAAGCTTGCCCGTACCGTCAAAACTGACCGGCATGTTCCATTGATCCTGTCCGATAACTTCTTGAGTCTTTCCCGGAGCCGTTTTTTTTGGTTTTCTCGCCATAGTGTCGTGCCTCCCGCGGCAAGGTTTCAGGCCGACCTCATCTTAATCCGAGCTCGAAGTGGCAACAATGCTCTCGCTCGTTATTCCGGTTCTTGGCGTCCAAGAGTCCGGCACAACCGCTCCGCGTTCAACGGTAGGCGGCACGAAAAGACACCGTGGTGAGTAATTGGACTTTGAGCGACGTCTGCAATCCTCGCCAACTTGAACTGGAGCAGCAGCTGAACCGTCGTTCAAGCTGAGGTGCAAACAACGATGGACAAAGGCCGACTCGAAGCGTTCAGCGACGGGGTGCTGGCGATCATCATCACCATCATGGTGCTGGAGATGAAGGTCCCGCTGCCGCGCCAGGGGGCGGCACTGGCCGACCTCAAGCCCGTTTTGCCCTACTTTTTGAGCTACGCGCTGAGCTATGTCTTCATCGGCATCTACTGGAACAACCACCATCACATGTTCCAGGCGACCGAGCGCGTCACCGGCGCGACCTTGTGGGCTAATCTGCATCTGTTGTTTTGGCTGTCGCTGATTCCCTTCACCACGGCCTGGATGGGCGAAAACGGTTTCGCCCCGACGCCCACGGCGCTTTACGGCCTCGACCTGCTCCTGGCCGCGATCGCCTATTACATCTTGCAACTCACGATTCTGCGCGCTCCCGGCGGGAACCCGGTGCTTGCGGCCGCACTCGGCAGCGATTGGAAAGGGAAGGTCTCACCCCTGCTTTATGTCGCGGGGATCGCGTTCTGTTTCGTCAGCCAGTGGATCGCTTGTGCGCTCTACGTCCTGGTCGCCCTGATCTGGCTGGTTCCCGACCGGCGGATCGAGCGGATGTTCGCAAACCGACAGGCGTCCGACTAATGTGAGTCGGCGTCTGCTGTCGGCTGTCTGGGGACCGGTGCAGCGGCCTCGCAAGGACGGTCCGGGCACGGCGCGTTTGGCATCGGCTTCGCGTACCGGTTGCGATTGCCTTGCTCCAATGTGCGCCTTGGGCCGGCTCACGCTTTTTCTGCGATCATCAGCAGGCAATCGGCCTGCCTGGATCGTTCGGTCCAGATAGCCGCCGGGTGGTTGAACGCACCCCAACGCAGGCTGCGCAGCCACCAGGAACGACAGCCGCTTTGCGTCGCATTCTCGGCGGATTTGCGCAGAGTTTTTGATTTGCTGAATTGTTTGACGGCGAGGATCCGAAATCGCTCCGCGCGGGCCATCGCGGAGAGTGTCTGCGGCGCGAAATGCGTAAGGTGCCGCGGCAATTCCAATGGCTGCCAATCGTGCTGGAAATGCCGGAACGACCACGATGCGAAGTTCGGTACGATAACCACCAGAAGGCCGCCCCTTCGTAAAACTTCCCAGGCCGCCCGCAGAACTGCGCGTGGAGAATGAACGTGTTCCAACGAGTGTCGCATCGTCACGGCGTCAAACGACTCCGGACGAAGATCCGGGTGGGGCAAGGTCCCGACGTGGACACGTAAGCCCTCCGAGCGGAGGCGATCGGCCATGAAGCGCGAAGCATCGACTCCCTCGACGATCCACCCATGGTCGCGCATCTGTCGCATGTAACCGCCAGCGCCACAACCGAATTCGAGCAGGCGGCCCGGCATGCGAAACGGAACCCAGGACGCGCGTCGTCGAGTGCCCCGTATGAACGCCCTGCCAACGGCTGCCACCACGGTGTCCGTCCAGCCCGTCGCTTGAGGTGGATAGCCGTAACGCGTTCGCAGGATGGCCCGTAAGAATCGTCGCTGCAACGCGCTTTTACGAGGCGGCCGCCGTTCGGCGTAACATACGTAGCTCTCGGGATAGAAGAGCCCGATGCTGCGTTCGGTCGGCCGTGGATTGGTGAAGGCCAATTCGCAACAGCGGCATCGAACGACGCGAAAACTGCCGCCGATTCCAGTCAAGGGGTCACGAGCGACAATGACCGTCTCCTGGTCCTGCCCCCCGCACTGCAGACAGTCAACCGATTCCAACTCCACCGAGACGCTTTGTTGTTCGGCGGTCGCTTCGAGGTGTCGTACGGGCATCGCGACGCTCATACGACGGCGCTTCAATTGGGCAGAGACTTGGGAATTCGGCCGATAAATCGTCGCGTCGCACCACGAACGTCAACGCGGGGGCTGTATTAGGACGTTCGACTGGCGCAACTGGTCGGCTTGAGCGCAAATTAAGGATTCTGCGGATTGTGCAAGTTTGGGGAGCTGGCAACGTTTTTACCGCGGCGAGGCTCGCGCGCAAAATATGCGCGCGCGGGCGACGAATGACCAGCGAATGGCCCGTCGTCGAAATTAGAGGCGCGGACCATGTGAGCTGCATCGTGATGCCCCAATTCCGCGAAGAGATCACCGCCTGGTTGAAGAAAAACGAGAACTCGGGCCCTCCGTACTTCTGTTAAGCGTGCTTCAAACTCATCCTCGCGCCAATGACTCCTCCCTTTCGCTCGCTGCAAGTTGTCATCATCGATGCTCCTCTCGAGGAGGTCTGGGAGTTCAATCTCGACCTCGCTCGCATCGCGGACTACCACCCGCGCGTGGAGAAGGTCGACTTTGTGAGTGGGACGGCGCGGCGCGGGGAAGGGATTGCTTACCAGTGCCATGTCAAAGGCAGCCGCCACACCTGCATCGAACGCGACGTCGAGATTGTTCCCATGCAGCGGATCGTCACGGAGTTTGTGACCGACACCTTCGGAATCTCCAAAGCGCTGCCGGACTATCGGGTGGTGGCGAGTGTTGCCCGCGTCGATGATGGCCACACAAGAGTGGAGTTCAGCCACTTCTATTCCACGAAGACGTGGAAAGCGAAGCTCGTGCATTGGCTCGCGGGCCGAAGAATCGCGAAAGAGTCGCAGGAGACCCTCAACGCGATGAAATCCGCGATCGAGTCTCGGCGGAGGTAAGTCTTCCACCCTTCGGGGGAGATCGGCCAAACAGGTTCGGCCAGGCAATCTCGCTCAGGAATCGGCGAATGCCCGCACTCGTGGGCACAGGGTGACACGGCCCGCCCTGCCAAGGTACAATCGCCCCGCGAAGTGGGAACCGCTTTTGCGGGTCTCGTGTCGTAACCGAAGAATCGCGGGGCGTAGCTCAGCCTGGCTAGAGCGCCAGCTTTGGGAGCTGGATGTCGCAGGTTCGAATCCTGTCGCCCCGACTCACCTTTGTGAACGAAACGCCCTCTCGATGGCTTTCGTTCTGTTGATCTTCAGTTGGAGCCGATCCAGTTGGATCGGCTCCAACCGTTTCCACTCCTGAGGATTCGTTATTCTCCCGGACGCGTTCGCCGTTGTTTTGCTCGGATTGAGCCGGTGGCGATTCGGCCCCGTCCGGACTGAGCCGGTCCCGTCCATGGAGCGGCACGGGCAGTTCGCGATCGCCGAAGACGATCAGACCGCCGACTAAGCGGCGGACCCTGCGTACTTTCCCTTTGAGCGCTGAGTCGAATGTAAGACCAACTCGCATCCCGAGACGTGCGGCCAACTCTCGAAACGCCTCGCGGGCCTCTGGTTTCTCGACAACCTGCTCAAGTCGCTCGAGGATGCGAAGCGCCGCATTAACATCTGTTTGAGGATCGACTGATCGCTCGTTTTTTTGGGTTAAGCGATCGATGTCTCGATCGATGGTGCTGAGCTCTGCTGTCAATCGCTCGAATTCCGAGCGCATAATCTTGCAGAGATCGTCGTTCGGCTCGCACGCCATTCGACGACCTACGGTGTCGCGCTTCTCGCTGAGCTGGTGCCGAGCCCGCCTCAACCGTGCCAGCTCGTCAACAGCGGCAACGTCCTCTTGCTTCGCGGCCGCTGCTTCTGCCGCCCGCTTTTTCAACAGGTCAACGATTTGGTTCCGCCGCGTCCCCAAAGCGGCGAACTGCCGAAGCCAGCTGAGTGCCATACGGTGAAGCGCTTCGGCATCGACCTGATTGTTCTCACATTCGGCCCCCGCCGTC
>DASPSM010000168.1:0-8518 GCA_035623955.1 Planctomycetaceae bacterium | reverse complement strand
GCGGATCTGTTGCCGAGCGAGGAGACCATGCAAAAATGGTCGCCGAGCAACATCTGGTATCGAATGAGCCCCGACCAGTTGGGGCGCCTGAACGAGGGGAGCGGACTCTCGTCCGACGTGTACTATTCGATCTCCGACTATCCGGAGCGCGATTCGACACCAGTGCCCGCGAATCAGACGTCGAGCGACGCCGCGACAGTCGTCAAGCCGATCGAGAACGCGGCGCCTGCGGCGCGGCAATAGCCTCCGATTCGATCGAGCGTTTGTCGCGAAGCCCGCGGCTCAGTTTGCCGCCGCGCCAGCAATCAGCGGCGCCGCACCTTGTCGCAGCAGATCATCAGCGACCGCTTCTCCCAGCGCATTGGGTTCGGCCAATTGTCCGGAATGCCGAGCGTAGAGCCTCTGTTTGCCGTCGCCACTGAGCACGACCGCTTCGAGGCTCATGGTCTCGGCGTTGATCGTTACCGCAACGCCGACCGGGGCATGGCATCCGGCGCGCAGCCAATTCAACACCTGGCGCTCGGCCGTCACTGCCGCAAAAGTCGCGACATCGGAGATCCGTCTCAGACGCTCCGCGGTGAACCGGTCATCGCCGCGGCACTCGAGGCCCAGCGCCCCCTGGCCGACGGCCGGAAAAATGTCGGGCGGCGTCAGGCGAACGGTGATCCGATCGGCCAGCCCCAAGCGGTCGAGGCCGGCCTCGGCCAGCACGAGCGCGTCGTAAGCTCCTTCGTCGAGCTTCCGCAGACGCGTGTCGACGTTGCCGCGCACGTCCTGAAATTGTAGATCGGGCCGCACGTGCAGGATCTGGGCGCGGCGTCGCAGACTGCCGGTTCCTACCCGGGCGGCTGGAGGTAGATCTCGCAGCTCGACGCACAGTCTCGTCGATCCGCTCGGCAGCACCAACGCGTCCCAGGGCGCTGCGCGCACGGGAACGGCGGCCAACTGAATCCCGGCCACCGGCACAGTCGGCAAGTCCTTTAAACTGTGGACGGCGACATCGGCTCGATTGTCGAGGACTGCCTGCTGAATTTCGCGAGTGAAGACCCCCACGCCTCCCAGCCCGCTCAGCGGAGCGCCGGTCACCTGGTCGCCCGTCGTCGTCACGTGCACCAATTGCACGTCGAGGTCCGGTGCCTCTAACTGGTTGGCGACGAATTCGGCCTGCCACAGCGCGAGGCGGCTGGCCCGCGTGGCGATTCTCAAAGTCCTTAGGCTCACGACGACTGCGCCTCGTCACTGTGGGGCGGAATGCCCGTTGGCGGCCCGCTGGGCGACGACTGACCGGGCAAAGGAGTGCCGGGCACCGAGCCCAGAGGGGGCCCGCCGGCAGTACGACCATCGAGCGGGGAGAGTGTTGAGAACGGCGGCCGCGACTCATCAAACGTAGCCGGGTTGATTCCCGTGCGTCCTCCGTCGCCAGGCGCGCCCGGCCCGAGCGCTCCCGGTGTGCCGAACGTGCTGGCTAGGCGTCGAGCCAGCTCGCGGTGGAGCATCTCGGGAGTGGCCCGCTGGTGTTCGGGCACGAGCACTCCGCACGACAGGAAGTATTGAAACGCCTGATCGAGAGTCATGTTCAAATCGATGATCGAGCTTTTCGGCACGGTCACCACCCAGCCGGTCATCGGCATGGGCGCGGCGGGGATCATGATACTGACCATCGGTTCTCCCGCAGCCAAGGTCATTTCCATCAGGCTTTCACCCATCGCAAAGCCGATGGTCCAGATTCCGCGGCGAGGAAACTCGACGGCCACAACTCGATTGTAGGCGACGGCCCGCTCGGTGAAGAAAAAGTCGGTCACCTGCTTCACCGACGAGTAGATGCTGCTGATGATCGGCAGCCGCGCGAGAACCAGCGTCTCGAACCGGCTGACAACCCACTGCCCCATGCGGGCCGTCACAAGCCGGCCGAGAAAATACAGCCCAATGATCGTAAGCGCCGTGGCCAGCGCACTGAGCGACCCCAAGCTCTTGAAGTAGCGAAAGGTGACGAGCTCCATGTAGAGCCCCGTTTCGGTTGCGGGCCACTCGGCCGGCCGCATCCGCGACGCGACCACCCAGAAGTCGGCATAGGGGACGGCCCGGTCCCCGAAAGGGACGTAAGCCTCTTCGGCCAAAGCCGCCTGCCAATCGGCCGCGCTGCGTTTGTGACCGCCGACCTCGAGGTCGTTCGCATATTGCTGGGCAATCTCCTTGGGAAGCCGGTAATCGTTGCCGCAAAACTCCAGGGGTGGCAAACCGGGGGCGGGGACGAAGTCGGACGTCGGACGCGATTTATCGATAATCTCGGCAATCACGAAGCGGACGCCCGTGGTGACCGGGTTCACGACGTAGCCGTAGATCATTTGGCCGATCCAGACCAGGATCACGAGCGTGAGGATCGGGGGCAGAACGATCGCCAGCCCCTTGAAAAAGAACTGCGTCGGGGTGGCTTTTTTCGGCGGCGAAACAGCCGGCCCCTCGGGCGTCTCGGGCGCGCCGACGGGATCCGCGGGAGCAGGGATTTCCATGGGATCAGCGATTTGTGCCAGCGCGTCCGGCGACAGGCCTGTGTCCAACGCTTCGAGCGATTACCGCCACGCGGATAGACGCTGCGCCTGCCTCCCGCAGGGCCCGCGCGGCCTCATCCGCGGTCGCTCCGGTCGTCAGCACGTCGTCGACCAGAAGAATTCGGCGTCCCGCAACGTGGGGAGCGAATCGAGCAGGCACGTGGAAAGCGTTGCGTAAATTCACTCGTCGCCGACCGGAGGGGAGACCCGATTGCTTCGACGTCCGGCGAACTTTGGCGAGTATAGAAGTGGCCAAACGGGCCCGCAAGCGGCTGGAAAGGACGCTGGCAAGCGTTTCCGGCATCCTGGGCGCGCCGAGGAGCGCTTCGCTCCAATGGTGAGGAATCGCAATCACGAGATCGGGCTGCGCGCCGAGCAAAGCCAGCCCCTCCTCCGACCACAGCGATTCACCGAGTGCCGCAGCGAGCTCTTCGCCTCCGGGTCCTTTGGCCTTGAGGCACATTTCTCGCAGCTGATTCTCGTACACGCCGAGCCCAATCACCGACTCGAAACGGAAGCGATCCCGCCGACACAGAAAGCAGCCGGCCGCGGTATCGAGAAAGGGCCCGACCGGGGCCGCGCAGCGGCGACACCGATCCGTCGGCGGGCCGATTGCCGCGTCGCGACAGCCCGTGCACAGCCGTGGAAGCAGCTCCGCCAGGTTCGCAAAGGGAAGCTCGCGACGGCAAGCGGCACAACGCGCAGGAGCAACGACGGCGAGGACCGCCGCCAGTAACCGGTCCACGAACCGCCGGCTGCGGCCGAATAACTTCGCGCGCGAGGGGTTTGTCGGCGATTCGTGGGCAACGGTTCCAAACTGGGCGGGTCGGAGAGTTGGCATCGGCCTGAGTCGGACGGTTGTGTCGATTGTGCGGAAGTTTCCTGTTATTCGGGGGGCAAAAAAGCCGATGAAGGAGCAAGATGCCCGGACAGGCGGCCCGTGCGATCGTTGGTCGTGTGCCGGAACTCTTTCACGGCTGTTCGCGCCGCGCGCGAAGCCAGGACGTCAAATCTGGACCGGTCGAATCTCGAGAAGGAGACGAATCCATGCGGATTCGCGTGGCGCTTGGTTCGCTGATCGTGGGAATGATGATGGCCATCGTGATCGGCCTGTCGCCGGCGCGGGCGACCGCCGCCAACGAAGGACAGCCGAGCGATTGGCAGCGGTTTTACTACTACCCCTACGTCTACTATCCGTCGAACTTCCAGCGTCCGATCCAGTTCGATCATATGTACTACCGCTATCCGCCGGCTCGCCAGATCCCCGTGTACAACACGGCGTGGCACAACTTTTATCCCGAGCCGCACCCGTGGCACGCCGGGCACGCGTTCATTCTCGACGTGTTCTAATTGGAATCGATTCGCGCTCGAGCCCGCCTCAAACGTCGAAAAACCGAATTACCGATCACAAGCCCACGGACTTTGGTCCGTGGGCTTTTTCGATTCGAATCAGCCCTCCATGATCAGCTTTTGAATCTGTTTGAACTCGGGTGTCCCCGCCTTTTCGCACCATTCAAACAGAAGCGATTCCACCGTGGTGAGCGTCGCGCCCGAGGCCGACATCCGCTCGAGAGCGATCCGCGCATCCAGCTCGCCGCGGCTGCCGACCGCGTCGACCGGCACGTACACGCGAAAGCCCCCTGCGATCAGGTCGAGGACCGTCTGCATCACGCAGACGTGTGTCTCCATGCCGGCCACGACGATCTGTTCGCGATTGTCGGCTACGTCCGCCGCCTGACCCCAGGCCAGTGCCGGCGCGCAGCTGAAGATCACCTTGTCGAGCCGCGGGCCCATCCGTGTTGCCAGCTCCGCGGTCGTCGGGCCAAGTCCCTGGGGATATTGCTCGGTGCCAAACACCGGGACGCCGAGAATCTTTGCCCCGTCCAGCAAACGCCGACAATTGTGCACCAGCCGCCCGGCGTTCGGAATCGGCGGCAGGAGTTTTTCCTGCACGTCGACGATCACCAAGCGGCTGCTGGCCGCGGACAACAATTCGGGGTTGCGAACGTATCCGACCGGTTCGGTCGCGCGGGGTGCGCCAGTCATCGCATCCACGATTCGATGAGGGGATGTGCGATTGCTCACAATCTCAGGCGGTCAATGATCCTCAGGCGGTCGATTATCGCGGGGAGCTCGTCCGTCTGCCAGCAGGATGAGCCGATTCTGGCACGTGCACAGTCCAATACGCAGTAGCGTCTTGCGGAGTCATCGACTATCTTATTCGGGCGCGGATCACTTCGCCGACGTTGACGGCTCTCGCAAGATTCGAATGCGGGACTGATGCGTCGCGAGGGCTCACCGCCGCGGATTCCCGCGAGTCCTTCTGCGCAGCCGAAACCGTTGAGCCCATCCGAAATCGACGACGGTTTTTGCGCGCGTGTTACGAGAGCTGTGACAGCCGGAGCGCGATGGCGCTCGCCGGCAGAATGAGTTCGTGATGAGCGACGAAAACAAACCCTCGCAAGCTGAGGCGGTTCGCGAGCCGCTGACCGTGGAACGCGCCGAGATGGCGGCAGCAGTCGAAGAAGCGGATCGCAGAACCGAAACCTCCCCAGGCACGCCCGTGGCGAGCGTCATCGACGTCGAGAACTCGCCGCTGGGCGCTTATCGCCGGGGTCGCACCCGCGTTGCCGAACGAGCCACCGGGCTCGCTCAGGACGGCAGCGGCTCATTGACCGAGTCGAACGAGCGGCCGGCGGCCGGCGATGAATCCGCTGCCAGCCCGACCGCTGTCGATGCGACAAGTCCTCCGCCTGCCGATGCCCCGAGAGCCGAACAAGCGTCCTCCGCGCCCGCGGAAAGACCTCACGCGCCGGCGCCAGAAGCCGCCGCTCCTTTATCGCACAAAACTCCAGAACCGGCCCCGTTTTCGCGAGCCATCGGCACGATCGAGGTGCCTCCTCCGATCCAGCAGCTCGACGCCGCACTCGCTGCCGAAATCGACGCGGCCATGGCAAGCAGCGAACTGGCCGAAGCCGCGTCGGTCTCCCCAGCCGCGGTGGAAGGCGAGGAAGCGGCCGCGGAGAAACCCCCCGAGGAGGCGCTCGAAAAAGGCCAGCACCTGACGGGAAAGATTCAATCGATTCACGGCGACGGCGTATTTCTCGACCTTGGGTATCGCGCGCCTGGGATAGTGCCGCTGCGGCAATTCGTCTCAGGGAAGAAGCCTGAAATCGGCCAGCGTATCGAGGTGCTGGTCGATCGGATCGCCGCCGAAGAGGGGCTCATCTACCTCAATTTGCCCAAGGGGCTCAGGCGGATTGCCGGCAACTGGGAATCGCTCTCGAAGGGGCAGATCGTCGATTGCCTCGTCAACCGGACCAACAAGGGAGGTCTCGAGGTGACGGTCAGCGGCCTGAGGGCCTTCTTGCCGTCGAGCCAGGTCGAGCTGGGATTTATCTCCGATCTCGAACCCTACGTCGGCCAGAAGCTCCGCGTGGAGGTAATCGAGGTCAATCCGAAGAAGCGGAACCTGGTTGTCAGCCGGCGAGCCTATCTGCAGCAGGAACGCAAGGAAGCTGAAGGCGCCTTCTGGCAAGCGGCCCAAATCGGCCAGGCGTTCACGGGCAAGGTGAAAACCGTCAAAGATTATGGCGTCTTCGTCGACCTGGGGGCGGTCGACGGCTTCTTGCACATTGGCGAGATGAGTTGGCATCGCCTCAAGCATCCCTCGGAGCTGGTGAAGGAAGGCCAGACGGTCGACGTCAAAATCCTGTCGCTCGATGCTGAAAAGAAAAAGATCGGCCTCGGGATGAAGCAGCTGGTGCAGAACCCGTGGACGACCGCGGCCGAAAAATATGCGGCCAGCACTGCGGTCACCGGCAGGGTGACGCGGATCGCCGACTTCGGGGCCTTTGTGGAATTGGAACCGGGGCTCGAGGGGCTGATTCACGTCAGCGAGCTTGACCACAAACGTGTCCGCCACGCGTCCGACGTCCTCAAGCCGAACCAGGTGGTCACGGCACAGGTGCTTGAAGTCGACCCGGAGCGCAAGCGGATCAGCCTGTCGCTCAAGGCGCTGCAGTCCAAACCGGAGGAGCCGAAACCCGTCGAAGAGGCGTCGGCTGAACTCTATCAGCGCAAGCGCAAGGGCCCTTTGCGCGGCGGAACGGGGAGCGGCACTCCGGGCGGACTCTTCGGAAATCCCTCGGACTACCGCTGATTCTTCAGAGCAGCGTGTCCAAGAGCATCCGCAGTTTGCGCAATTCGAGGGGCCGTTCGGCCGCATTTTCGGGCGTTGGCAAAATGTCGACCGAGAGCGCCCGGTTGTACCCGTGCCGTCGGAGCTGGTTGATCAGCCGCGTGTAGTCGAGCTCGCCCAGCCCGACCTGCACCTGCAGGCTCTGCGACGTCGAATCGCGCAGGTGCGTGTGGTAGACGTACGGAAAGACCTGGTCGTACGACCGGCCTGCGTTATTTCCAATCATGTAATAGCTGGGGTCGAGCGTCAGACCCAGCCCGCGGACCGCCTGGCACAGCTCGACCGCAGTATGTGGATCCTCGGTGAGGTGCCCCGACTCGGTCTTGATCGAGAGGCGGATGCCGTCCGCGCTCGTCAGCCGCACGAACTCGCGCAGCCGATCGACCTCGGTGTTGAACGGCGTGCCGAGCGGTGAAGCCGGGATCGTGATCTGCGTGACACGCATCATCTTGGCCGCTTTAGTGATTCCGGCCAGGGTTGCTGTGGGCACGTCTTGCGCGAGGCAAAAGCCGACCGCAGTCAGGCGCGTCGTCTCGCGATAGCGGGCAAAGAACTGCTCGGGATCCTTGGCGACTTCCGCCGGCTTCAAATGTGGACCGTCGTCGGAGAGCCAGACCTCGAGCTTGTCGAACTCGAGTTCGACAAACATCGCGCAGGCGTCCTCGAAGGTGCGGTCGCCGAAGCAATGTGTGGATGCTGAAACGAACACCCCGTCACTCCATTGTTGGGAACCTGGGCTGCGGGGACCGCGTTATGAGAACCGGAAGCGCGCCGCGATCATCCTGTCCCGCGATTTGATGGCTGTGCGATCCACCCCAACAAGACCCTCGGAACCGATCGAGAGTGATCGATACAACCTATTAAGCGACAAATGTTTATGTCGCAACACCCGCGCCAGATCGGTCCCGAAATCGTCCCGGTAATCTATCGCGATTAGAGCGATTCTGCAAGATCGCGGGAGTTTGCCGGTGGAATCGAAATTGGCTTTAACAACGATTCTCCACATTTTGCGGATTCTTTGGCCGATATAGAGAACAGGCGCCGGCGTTTCGCGCGGCGTCCGACGGCTCTCGGCATCTAACCAGCCCTCAGGAAGACCAAACGATGAACGGAAAACTTTTCTTGGGACTGACTCTCGGTCTGATCGGGCTGGCCTCCGCCGGTTGCAGTTCGGCTCCCGGTATCGTTCGCGCGCAAGCGCCGCCGGACGGCGTGATCTGCGGAACTCCCGATCATCCGTGCCCCGAGTGCGGCTGCATCGACGGCTCGTGTCTGCACTGCTGCCTGGGTGGTTCCATCGATCCTCATCACCGGTTCTGGGCGCACTACTCTCCGCCGGATAAGAGCTGTGGTTGCTGCTGCCTGCACAGCTGGCCCCCGTGCTCCACGTGGGCCGATCACGGTCCGATGGTCTATCCGCCGAACCCCACGCCGGGAGCGATCGTCCAGTACCCGTACTACACCTGCAAAGGTCCGGACGACTTCTTCTGGCCGCCGATCGGCTCGCAGCCACAGAATCGGTAAGTGCCTCGGCGGGTTCGCCTTCGCCGCTTGCATGCGTATTCCTCAGAGCGGGTGACGGCGGACAACGACTGCGCCCAGCGGGTCCTCGTACGCGACTGTCCACGCGCGATCCTCGCGGAGCGCATCGGCCAAAGCCGCGTGCTGATCGTCGTCGACGATGGCCGTGTTGATCCGGTAGCGCTCGAGAATTTTCTGCCACCCCTCGTCGAGCGTAATGATGCGGATGTAGTCTTCCCAAACCGCG
>DASPSM010000521.1:0-16720 GCA_035623955.1 Planctomycetaceae bacterium | reverse complement strand
GGCCGCGCTGCTCAACTCGCGTGCGGGGCGCGACATCGAAGAGCTGGCCGCCGAGCAGGCGCAGCTAATGTGGCACCGGGTCCGAGTGCACGTGTTTCTGGCCGTTTTTGACCTCGTGATGGATTTCTTCAAAAACGTGCTTGAGGGCCTGGAGCGGATTCTCTACGAGATCGACGAGTGGTTCCGCTTCAAGAGCGGCGAGACGCGCACGATGCTCTGGATCAAGGCCGCACTCGGTTTGCCCTGGACCATCGCGCGGTTCGTCGTCGCGTTTCTCGTAACCGTGCTGATCGAGCCGCAAATTAACCCGATCAAGCACTTTCCGGTCGTGACGGTGTCGCACAAAGTGATTCTGCCGATGCAGCCGGCGCTCGCTGCACAGCTCGTGCCGCTCTTCGGGAAAGTCCTGGCCAATACGGTCGCGGGAATGACTGTGCTGCTCTTGCCGGGCGTCGTCGGTTTCCTGGTGTGGGAACTGCGCGGCAACTGGAGTCTGTATTCGGTCAACAGGCGGCGCGAGCTTCGACCGGTCCCCGTCGGCCGTCATGGCGAGAACCTGATTCGGCTGATGAAACTCGGGATCCACTCGGGGACGTTGCCCCGATTGTTCGCGAAGCTTCGCCGCGCCGCTCGGAAGGCCGATCCCTCGCGGCGCGTGCGCGACCTGATGGGCTACTACGAGAAGCTGCATCAGGTCGAGCTCTCCGTGCGGCACTTCTTCGACCGCGAGTTCCTGGGTTTCCTCGCGGAGTCATCTGCTTTTGCCGGCATTTCGCTCGAGATCGGAGAGACCGAGGTCGGGACCAACAGTCTGCGCGTCGAGATCCGCGCCCCGCAACTCGGCGCCGAGCAATTGTGGATCGCTTTCGAGGAGCAATCGGGACACGTGATCGCCCGCGTTTGGCGACCGGGTTGGTTGCGAAACCTCGACGCCGCTCAGATCGCCACACTGCGCGGGCTGCTCGTCGGTTTTTACCGCGTCGGAGGCGCGGACCTTGTGAGCGAACAAATCGTGGCCTGCCTGGGCACGCAGGCACTGCCCTACGATGTAACCGAAGCGGGCCTCGTCCTGCTGCCGCGTGCTGGCCGCCGCGACGCTACTGTTTTCAATCTCGAAGAGACTCCGCGAATCATCCCGCAGGTGCTCGACGGCTCACACATCGATGCCGATGCCGCCAATGCCGCGTCGATTGACGCGGAGTCACTGGTCTTCGGGCGAACGCGCACGCGCTGGACCGATTGGGTCGCAGCATGGAGCCTGGAAGAATCCGGCTCGCTGTTTCCCGCCCTGCTGCCCGAGAAGGCACACCCGGAGGCATTCGCGCCTTCCACGTAATTTCTGCTTCGGGCGAGCTTGGGCAGACTGGGCAAACGGGATCGAGCCAGCCGTCTTAGATCGTCGTTCCTGACGACCATAGTATGCACGGACGCTGCTGGACCTGCCGATAGTACCGAAGGAATCGGTTTTGCCGGCTGCGCTAAATCTCGGGCGAAACCCAAGACCCAGAGAGAGTTACAGGCGTTTCGCGGCGCGCAACTCTGTCCGTCGCGATCTCTGAGAAAGGCGGTTGGGGGTGGAAGATCGCATTTATCGAAGTCTTCGGACTGCGCAAGATCGGGAACTTCAGAGTCACCCATCGCCCGCCCCACTAGAGTCTGCGACCGTGCCCAGCACGGCAGCGCCCCAGGTCGAAGGGACTGCCGCGACGATTCCGCACGCCCCGATCTGGCACCCGCCAATTTCCGAAGCCACCGTTCGGCCCGCCGGCTCGCGGTGGTTGTCGCGCGGCGGACCGGATCGTCCGCGGATTTCCGTTGTCGGCACACTCTCCCTGAGCGTGTTAATCAGCGCCGGGCTGTTTGCCGCGCAATTAATCGTCAAACCCCGCCATAAAAAAGGAGCGGACGCGAGCGTTGCGGTCGATTCGAGCAGTGCCATGAATTTGGCAGCCCACGCGCCGGAGGACGCCGATGACCACAGTGGCCCGGTGAGCGTGCCGAGCCGCTTCCGGCACGTCCATGCTCCTGCGGCGCACGCAAAAGCGCATTCCACTCATATCGTTGCTTTGGACGAACAACCAGCGCCGGAAGACAAGGCCGAGGAGTCTTCCGAGACGCCCGACTCTGGCGCCGCCAAGACGCATCACTCTGCGGCGTCGAGCCGCTCGGTGCGGCATGCCGCTCAGGCGAGCGACACACCGAAGTCGGGCGATTCCGAAGATTTTTCGACGCTTGCCGACGAAGCTTCTCCGCCCCCGGCCGCCGCCGGCAATCAGCCGTCGACAAAGCACGAGGACGCACCCCGCCCCGTCCCGGTGCCTGAGCAAGCTCCGATTTCACAGACGGCTGCTGCACCGTCCAGCCTGCCTGTGCTGCCACCAAATCAGCCGAGTGGGTCCTCGCAGCCTGCGTTGCAAGCTGCCGCTCAACAGGCCGCACCGACTCCCAGTCAAGCGCTGGAATACTCCAGCTCGAAGTGGCCATTGGTCCCCACCGCGGCCTCTACGGCGCCCGCACAGGCAGCGGCGCAAGTTTCGGCTGAAGCCGCTACTGCGAATGCACCAGCACTCACGATCGTCCCGGGCCGGCCGGACAGTGTCTCGGCGACCATCAACGCTACGGAATCGCGTATGCCAACCCCTGCTCCGCAGCCGGCGGTGCAACCTGTGGCCGCCCCTTCGGCTCAGCCGGCCAACGTTGCGGGACTCTTTCAGGATCGCCCGGCGGCCGTCGCGCCTGTGCAGCCTGTCGCTAATCCATTCGAGACGCTCGACCGCACGAAGGTCATGTCGTTCCAGTTCCGCAATGCGCCCTGGCCGCTGGTCTTCGCAGCGTTCGCCGAGGCAACGGGGCTCGAGCTGAGAATGCAGGCGATGCCACGCGGAACGTTCAATCGCTGGGATTCGGCCCGCTACACGCCGAGTCAAACCTTGGCCATCTTGAACTCGGAGCTGGCCAGAATGGGCTGCCAGGCGAAGGTCTTCGGCACGGCGCTCTACGTTGTCCCAAGCGGGTCTGGCGATGCGGCGATTCCGGCCACCACGGCGTCGCCGGTGATCACTCCGGCCGCAGCGTCGAATCTGCAGATGCCGCAGTACCCCGGCGTTCCGGCCAGTGCGACAGCGAACCCCGCCGTCCGGTAGTCGCAATCGCTTAGTGAGCCGGCCGGTATCGCTCTTTGAGCGCGAGATTCAGTTCCAGGACGTTGACGAGCTCGACGCCCGCGAGCCCTCCGAAAGGGGCATGCGCCTTTTCGTGGAGCATCGCTTCGATCTCGCTGCGGACTTGCGACGGGTCACGCCGCGTTTCGCTGGCCCATTTGGCCGCCACGCGGTCGAGTTGATAGAGCGCATTGCTCAGCGTGATGTCCGGGTCGAGGCCGGAGCCCGACGCCATCACCATGTCCGCGGGAACTTGTTCCAAGTCTTCCTGCGAATGCTCTTGGCGCCACATGTCGAAAAACGTCGACTGGATGTCGGTCCCCGTGCTTGCCGGCGCGATGGTTTTCACGGTCTTACCATCCGCCCCCTTGCTCTCAGTCGCCACGGGAAAATCGCCGGGATGAGTACTGGAGAAGTCGACAAAATACAGGGTGGCAAGATCCTCGGGCTTCGGTTCGGGCGTGTCGGGATTCTCGGAGATCCAGCGGGCGACTTCTGCCGGATGCGCAGCCTTCCAGCTTTGAACCGCGTCGGAATTGGCTGGATCGGAGGTCACCCAGTTTCGGGCAAGCGTGGGGTGGTCCTGGGCCCATTGAGCGACGATTCCGGGCTTTTGCTGGAACCACTTTTCGATATCCGGACCGACGAGCTGATGGGCCTTGGTCCCGCTGCGGTAGCGAACGATCGGGCCCAACTGACGCGCCACTCGGTCGCGCAAAAGTGGATTGTTGGCCCCCCAATTGGATGCCCCCGACGCGGCCGCATTGTAGGAGACGGCCGAGGGTCGCGGCTGAAAGAACTCGTCGGCCGTGAAGGGCTGTGCGATGAGGCGTGATCCAATCGGCTTTCCGTCGCGATCGTAGACGAGGCTTCCCTCGGCCTGATTGGGAAAAGCAGCCTTGCCGATCACCAGCAACAGGCCCGGATAGATGACGCAGCACAACAACAGCGACAAGCCGAAGAGCCACAGATTTGCGCGCAAATGGGAGAGCATATTTTTTTTCTAGCGATGAATTCGGTCGGGGTCAGGCTTACTTCAGGCCACCAGGTTCAGCCCAAACAGAACCACGTCAATTAACTTGATCCCAATGAATGGAACGATGACTCCGCCAAGCCCCCAGATCAACAGATTGCGACGCAAGAGCGCGTCGGCACCGACGGGTTTGTAAGCGACCCCCTTGAGCGCGATGGGAATCAACATGGGAATGATGATCGCGTTAAAAATCACCGCTGACAGAATCGCCGACGTCGCCGAGTGCAAGTGCATCACGTCAAACGCCTTCAGCCACGGGAGCGTGGCGGCAAACAGCGCGGGGACGATGGCGAAATACTTAGCGAGGTCATTGGCGATCGAAAACGTGGTCAGCGCTCCGCGCGTCATCAAAAGCTGCTTGCCGATTTCGACGATCTCAATCAGCTTGGTGGGATCGCTGTCGAGATCGACCATGTTGCCCGCTTCCTTGGCGGCTTGCGTGCCGGAGTTCATTGCCACGCCGACGTCGGCCTGCGCGAGCGCGGGAGCGTCGTTGGTGCCGTCGCCCATCATGGCGACGAGTTTTCCGCCGGCCTGCTCGGTGCGGATATAATCGAGTTTTGCTTCCGGCGTCGCTTGCGCGATGAAGGCGTCGACCCCGGCCTGGTCGGCGATCGCTTTCGCAGTGAGCGGATTGTCGCCGGTGACCATCACCGTTCGCAGACCCATGCGCCGCAGCCGCTCGAATCGGTCGCGCATGCCCGGCTTGAGGACGTCTTCCAACACGATCAAGCCGGCGAGGCGATTCTCGTCGCAAACCAGTAAAGGAGTGGCGCCACGCGCAGCCACGGAGTCGACTTGCGACTGCATTTGCGGAGGCACGGTGCCGCATTGCTCCTGGACGTAACGGACCATCGCGTCCGGAGCGCCCTTGCGGATTCGTCGTCCGTCAGGCAGATCGACGCCGCTCATCCGCGTTTGCGCTGTGAATTCGATGAATCGCGAGCCCGACAGGACCAGCGCCTCCATCGAGGCCGCTCGCAACTTGCTGGTGCCGTCGGCGGCGAGCGTGCGGTAGAGTTCGACGACGCTCTTCCCCTCCGGAGTTTGATCGGCAATCGAAGCCGTCGCGGCGAGTTGCCCGACTTCGGCCGCGGTGAAGTCGCCGAACGGCAGAAACTGCGTCGCCCGACGATTCCCCATCGTGATCGTGCCGGTCTTGTCCAAGAGCAGCGTGTCGATGTCGCCGGCGACTTCGACCGCCTTGCCGCTCTTGGCCAGCACATTGGCCCGCAGCGCACGGTCCATGCCGGCGATGCCGATGGCGGCCAACAGCGCGCCGATGGTGGTCGGGATCAGGCAGACCAAAAGCCCCACGAGAGTTGGAACGTCGGTCCCCAGGCTCTGGATCGGTTGAGACGCCCCCAAATACGACTGCATGTAGAGTTCGGCGTTGCGCGCCATTGGCCAGAGTGCGGCGGTCACGATCAAAAAGATCAACGTAAACGCGGAGAGGACAAGCGAGAGCGCGATCTCGTTCGGGGTCCGCTGACGAATGGCTCCTTCCACCAGGGCGATCATCCGATCGAGAAACGATTTGCCCGCACCGGCCGTGATCCGCACGACGATGCGGTCCGAGAGGACCCGCGTGCCGCCGGTGACGCCCGAACGGTCGCCGCCCGCTTCGCGAATGACGGGGGCCGATTCTCCGGTAATTGCCGACTCGTCGACCGAGGCGACGCCCTCGATGATTTCGCCGTCACCGGGGATGATCTGTCCCGCGGTGACCACGACCTGATCGCCCGCTTTCAGCAGCGTCGAGTTGGTCTCTTCGAGGGTGCCGTCGGGGAGCTGGCGAAAGGCAGGCGTCTCACGCCGCGTCTTTCGCAGCGCGTCGGCCTGCGCCTTGCCGCGGGCCTCCGCCAGAGCGGTCGCGAAGTTCGCAAACAGCACCGTCAGGAGCAGCCAGATATCAAGCGCCAGCAAGTACGTCACGCGGACCTGCGACGAATATCCGGTCAGGCGGGCGATGGTAAACACGACGCTCAACACAGTGCCGACTTCGACCACGAACATCACGGGATTCTTCCACTGGATGTCGGGCCGCAGCATCACGAACGACTGCTTGAACGCCGCCCGCAACAGGTGCGGCGCAAACAGGCCGTAGCGGCGAGTCGCCCGGCGGCTGAGCTTCAGCTCTTCCGGCGTGAGCCCCTCGGGCGCGGGCGCCTGGGGCGGATCGATAGTCGTGGTCGACATGGATGTTGGCACCTGAGTCAGAGCGGATGGCTTGAACTTGAAATCGAATTTAGCCGCCAAACGGAAGCGGTCCAAGGTGCTCGGCAACCGGGCCCAGCACGGCGGCGGGCAAGAACAGCAAAGCTCCAACCAACAAGATTGTACCGAGTAACACGAACCCGAACGTTGCCGTGTCGGTGCGCAGCGTGCCGGCCGTGTAAGGAGTCCGCTTCTTCGCGGCCAGGCTGCCCGCCAGCGCGATCGGAGCAACGATTGGGATCAGTCGGCCGAAGAGCATGACCAGCCCCGTCGCAATGTCCCATTGGGGATTGTAAGGCGCCGGAGGCGAGTTGTTCTGCTGTGGAGTATTGAATCCCCACGCGGTCGTCAGGCCTCCGAATTCCGATCCGTTGTTGGCCGACGATGAACTGAATTCGTAGAGAATCTCCGAGAAGCCGTGCGCTCCGGGGTTGTTCGTCGCCTTGTTGCCCCAATCGCACGCAGCGAACAAGCCCGTCGGCCCGAGGATCAAAATCGGGTGGACAAGCAGGGCCAGCATGGCGAGTTTCATCTCGCGGGCTTCGACCTTTTTCCCCAGGTATTCCGGCGTGCGCCCCACCATCAGTCCCGCCAGGAAAACGCCGACGATCAGATAAATCAACAGGTTGATCACGCCGACGCCTTTGCCCCCGAAGATGCAGTTGAGCCACATCCCGGAAAGGGGCGTGAGACCAGCCAGGGGATTCAAGCTGTCGTGCATGCAATTGACCGAACCGCAGGCGACGGCCGTCGTGACAGCCGAAAACGTCGCCCCGGCCGAGGTCCCGAACCGCAGCTCTTTTCCTTCCAGGTTCCCCAAAGCCGCCTGATCGACGGGCAGTCCTGCCAGGGCCGGGACATCGACAGGCTTAGGGGTGCTGACACCCTGCGCGTCCTGCACGTCGATGACGTAGGGCTTCCCGGCGGGATCGGTCATCGCCGGCCGTGAGATCAGGGCGGGGTTCGGCTGCATCGAGTCGCAGACCACGCCCCAACCAACGAGGGCGAAAAGCATCGCCATCATCGTGGCGAACAGCACGGCGGCATGACGCAGATTGTTCAGCATCCGGCCGAACATCACGACGAGCGAAAACGGAAAGATCAAGATGTTCATGCAGGAGAAAAAATTCGTCCAGTCATCCGGATTCTCGAATGGATGCGCTGAGTTGGCCCCGAAAAACCCTCCGCCATTGGTCCCCAGGTGTTTGATCGGTATCACCGCAGCCACGGGCCCGCGCGAAATGCTCTGGCCCTTTGCCGTGCCCGAGTCGTCGCGGCCCATCGCGCCTTCCTCGACGGTACGGATATCGACGGTCGGTTCGAAGGTCATCGGCACGCCGCGAGCGAGCAGGATCACGCCCATCACGAGGCTCGCCGGGAAAAAGACGTAGGCGACGGACCGCCACAAGTCGACGTAACAGTTACCCGAGTCGGCGTCGCCCCGCAGCCCGCGGATCACTGCCACCAGCGCACAGAAGCCGACGCAGGCCGAGAGAAACATGTTCGTCACGACAAACAGGATTTGGCTCGTATAGGAAAAATGCTGCTCGCCGGCGTAATGCTGCAGATTGGTGTTCGTGAAGAACGAGATGGCCGTATTGAAGATTGTCGTCGGCGCAAGCATGCCCTTGCCCGCAGGAGCAAAGGGAAGCACCGGCTGCAGCGCGAGAACGACGAAGCCGAAGATAAACAGCAGCAGGTTGAACAAAAGCAATGAGAGGGTGTACTGCTTCCAGTTTTGGGGGCCCGTGTTCACTCGCTCTTCGAGCCAGTTGACCCAGCGCGGGGCGCGATAGCGGCCGTCCATGATCCACGCGAGATAAAACCCGCACGGGATCGAGAGCACCACCGTCGCCACAATAATCGAGAAGGGCAAAAACCACATGGATCAACCTCGGATGCGCGGCACGCGGCCGTCGCCAAGGGGCCCGGATTTTGTCCCGAGCATCCAAACTTTAACTGGAGAAAAGAAAACCCGCGTCCGGGGCGAAATCCACGAACGGCGTTGCGCCTAGAACCATTCGGGGCGGAGCAAAGCCGCCAACAAATAAACGAACAAGAGCAACGTCACGATCGCTGTGAGCACAATCATCGGTTTCTCTCAAAACGTGAAGTCAACTGCGACGAGACTCGCCGCCTGGTTGACAACATGCCACCGCAGCGAGTCGTCATCGCAGCCGAGGTTTCCCGGCCGCGTGTTCCTGTGCTGCGCTTCCCTGGGTCGCCGATTCTATCGCGTTGGCGCTAAACGCGTTCACAGCCGACCGCAAAGGCGAAGACCAGCCCCATGGCTGCAATCCCCACCAGAAACAAAGCCGGAAGCCAGATCAGCAGATTCATCTCGATGAACTCCGCGGCCTGCCAGATTGCTCGGCAAGCGAGTGTTGAGGCGGTGCACCGCGTCGCCCCGCAATGCAAGGTTTATGCCGATGAGGCGACAAGGAACCTAACTCCAGTCGGGCCGGACAGATGACGCTTCCTGCGACCACTGGGCCGCTATTCGCAAGAGTGCATTTTGCACGATGACTTTGCAAACTGCCCCCGGTCCATCAGGCGGATCAGCCGGCGGGCGCCCGGGTGGATAAGCCGATTTGCATTCATCGGTGAAGCCTCGTCACAATGCGGCTGTGACCCCCTCCTTACGCCAACGCATTCTGATTACGCTCATTCCCCTGCTGCTCTTGCTGGCGGCCATCGGCAGCGCGGGGATCGTGCTTTTGTTTCGCTTGGGCAACAGCGTCAATGCCATTCTGCGCGAGAACTATCGCAGCGTCATCGCCATGGAGGGACTCAATGAGGCTGTGGAGCGCATCGATTCGTCGTTTCAATTTGCACTTAGCGGCCGACAGGAGCAGGCACGACAGCAATTTACTCGGAGCTGGAAGTCGTATCTCGACAACCTCGGAATCGAGAGAAACAGCGTCACCGTTCCGGGCGAAGCCGAGCTGGTGGATCGGCTCGACCGCCTGACCGACGACTATCACAAAAAAGGCAACACCTTTTATGAAGAACCCTCGACCCTCAGCAGGCAGAATCAAGCGTATTACGAACCCGCGGGCCTGCTGGAGGGGTTTGGTGAAATCAAAAATGTGTCGGGGCAGATCCTGCACCTGAATCAGTCGAACATGGAGCAAGCCAGCGCCGACGCGCGCCGACTGGCCAAGCTGTCTGCGATTGGTTTTGCGATCGCGCTGGCGATTGCGCTCATCCTGGCTGGGTTCGCGGTGCTGCACACGATGCGCACCATTCTGCAACCCGTCCAGGCGGTGACGCAGGCGGCGCTGGCCATCAGTGGGGGCAATCTCGATCAGCTCGTCCCCTATCAGTCCGAGGACGAACTCGGGCAGCTGGCCCGCGCCTTCAACACAATGACGCGGCACCTCCGCGAATTTCGGCAGTCGCAATCGGCCCGATTATTGCGAGCCCAGCGCGCCAGCCAGGCCACTGTCGATTCGTTTCCCGACCCGGTGATCGTCATCGACTCGGAAGGGTTCGTCGAAATTGCCAATCCGGCGGCACGCCGCCTGCTAGGCGTGTTGACCAAACATCACGGCCAACCAACGTCAGGGACGTGGCAGGCGCCCGAGCCTCTGCGCCAGCCGCTTGCCGACGCTCTTACGGAACAGCGTGATTACTCGCCCGAGGGTTTCGACCACGTGATTTTGCTCGGCCCCTCGGGCCGGGAGCGGGCCATGCTGCCGCGCGTATTGGCGATTCGCGATCAGCTGGGGAACACTCTGGGAGCCGCCGTGCTCTTGCAGGACGTCACGCGCCTGCGACTTTTGGATCAGGTCAAGAACAATCTCGTCGCGACGGCGAGCCACGAATTGAAAACGCCGCTGACCAGCATTCGCCTGGCCGTGCATCTCTTGTTGGAAGAGACGGTCGGTCCGCTCACCCCCAAACAGACGGAATTGCTCTTGGACGCTCGCGAAAACAGCGAGCGGCTGCTGGCGATGGTGAACAATCTGCTCGACCTGGCCCGATTGGAACAGGGCTCGCGACAGCTGGAGCTGCAACCCGTGCGGCCCGAGTCGCTGCTGCGCACGGCCGCCGACTCGATCCGCGCGCGAGCGGCCGATCACGCCATCGAGGTGGTGCTGAATCTCGGCGACTGCCTGCCCGAGGTTCAAGTTGACGTGTCGCGATTTGGAAGCGCCCTGCAGAATCTGCTCAACAATGCTCTGACCTACACCGACCGCGGCGGGCGGATCACGCTGGGAGCGCAATCCGACGGAGACGAAGTCGAACTGTCGGTCGCCGATACGGGGATCGGCATTCCGGCCGATGCGCTGCCGCACGTTTTCGAAAAATTCTTCCGTGTCCCCGGGCAAAGCAAGGGGACGGGGACTGGATTGGGGCTGGCGATCGTTCAAGAGATTGTCGTCGCACACGGCGGCACCATCACCTGCGACAGCCATCCCGGAAAGGGAACCGTGTTCCGGATCCGCCTGCCGGCTCTCCGCGACGCGGCCGCTGGGCGGTTCCAACCAAAACTTAAGGCCGTTTCCTGACGGCGGAGGCTTTTGTGAGTCTCGACCAGCAGGAACCCGCGTCCGAGCGCTTTCTGACGATGATCCGCCAGCAGAGGCGGGGACGTCTGAAGATCTATCTCGGGTTCGCGGCCGGCGTCGGCAAGACCTATGAGATGCTGCAAGAAGCCCATCGGCTCAAGCGCCAGGGGGTGGACGTCGTTATCGGCATCGTCGAGACGCACAAACGAGCCGAAACGCAGGCTCAGATCGGCGATCTCGAACAAGTCCCGCGGCGCACGATTGAATACCGTGGAGTCTCGCTGGAGGAGATGGACCTCGATGCCGTGCTGGCGCGGCATCCCAGCGTCGTCCTGGTGGACGAGCTGGCGCACACGAATGCGCCCGGCTCGCGCAATGCGAAACGCTATCAGGACATCGACGAACTGATCCGCGCCGGGATCAACGTGATCAGCACGCTAAATATCCAGCACCTCGAAAGCCTGTACGACGCCATCGAGAAGGCCACCGGCGTCAAAGTGAAAGAACGCATCCCGGATTACGTTCTGGGCATGGCCGACGAACTCGTCAACGTCGACGTGTCGGCCGAAGACCTCAGGGAACGCCTGGAGACGGGGAAGATCTACCCGGCGGAACGCATCGGAACGGCGCTGGAGAGCTTCTTCACCAACGCCAACCTGACCCGCTTGCGCGAGCTGGCGTTCGAGGAGATCGCCTACCGCCTCGATCGCCGTCAAAGTGAAGCTCGCGAAGACCAGGAGCACAGCACTTCGGGCCGCGTGATGGTCTGCTTGAGCTCCAAGAGTCCGTATGCCGAGCGGTTGCTGCGCCGGGCGGCGCGGCTGGCCGATCGTTTCAACGCTCCCTGGTACGCCGTCTATATTCAGACGCCGACCGAGGATCTTCATCGCATCGACGCCGCCACGCAGCGGCAGATCACCAACACGCTGACGTTGACGACGCAAATGGGGGGGACCCCCTTTCAACTCAAAGGCTCCGACGTGGTTGGCACGATCGCAACCTACGTGAAGGAGTACGGGATCACCCACATCGTGCTGGGCCGCACGCAACGCCCCTGGTATCGCCGCTGGCTTGGCCCCTCGATCCTCGAGCGCCTGTTAGTCGCCATTCCGGACGTCGACGTGTTGATCGTTTAGCGGTCCGTCCCACGCCGTTGCCGCCCGCGGACGATCGGAATCCGGCCCGGTACGATATCATCAAGGGGGGTCGACGCACGGGACGGACCACATGCCGCATCACCTGTTTGAAATCCCCGAGCTGGCAAACCTGGAAACGGGGCACGGGCTCGTGCGGATTCCGATGGAGCTCGATGTTCCGTTCACGCCGCGCGTTCGAGCGCTTGTCGACACGCCGCAGTTTCAGCGGCTGAAACACATCACGCAGCTCGGGCTGGCGTCGCGCGTCTACCCGGGGGCCACGCACACGCGGTTCGAGCATGCCCTAGGCGTGTTTTACAACGCTATTCGATATCTGCGGCAGCTTGGGAAGGACCCGCGGTTCTGCGAAGTGATCGATCGGCATCGGGCCGAGGTGCTGCTCTGCGCCGCCTTGCTGCACGACGTGGGGCACTGGCCCTTCTGCCATCCGATCGAGGATATGGGCCTCGAGGATCTGCCGGCGCACGAGGAATTCGCTGCTCATTTTCTCTCCGCCGACACCGAGCTCAGCCGCGTTTTGAGCAGCCATTGGAAGGTCGACGCTGCCGAGGTGCTCGAAGTCGTCACGGGACGCAATACGTCGTCGTCGGGCCGGCTGATGCACTCGATTCTTTCCGGCCCGATCGACATCGACAAAATGGACTATCTCGATCGCGACAGTCTGCACGCGGGAGTCCCGTACGGGCGCAACTTCGACCGCAACCGGCTGATCCAGTCGCTCCTCTTGAACGAGGCGCAAAACGGCCTGGCAATCTCGACCAAGGGAAAGACGGCAGCCGAATTGATGGTTTTCGCTCGATACGTGATGTTCAGCGAAGTCTACTGGCATCATGCCGTCCGGTCGGCGACGAGCATGTTCGCCCGCGCATTCTATGAATTGCGGCCGCGCTTGGAGCTCAAGTCGTTCTTTCAGCTCAGTGAGGCGGAGTCGATCAGCCGCCTGTTGCACGCGGCCGACGGCACGAGATGCGCGCCGATTTTGGACGCACTGTTCGGCGCGAGGCGACAACTTTACAAGCGCGTCGCCGAATTCAGCCTCTATCAAGTACCCGAGACGTATCGCCTACTCGCGCGGCGACCGTACGGCTATCTGGTCGAGTGCGCGGAAACGCTGGCCGAGCAATTGTCGGAGACGCTCGGCGAAGCGATCGATTCGACGGAAGTTCTGATCGACGCGCCTCCGCCCGACCGGGAAATCGAGTTCAACGTCGACATCTACTTTCCCAAAGAAGGCGTCTACCGACCGCTGCACTCCGTGTCGCCGGTCGTCGAAGCGCTGGCGCGGACGCAGTTTGACGATTACGTCAAACGCGTGCGGGTCTTCGCCCACCCGCGTCTTGCCGCCCGAATCTCCAACTCGGGCGCGTTTGCGAGCTGCCTGGCGACGGCGATCTCCGAGACGAGCGATTCGCGATAGCGCCCCGGTGCATCGATTTCCGGATCGCTCGGCCCGGGACGCTGCGCGCATATTGCCCGAATCGGGCCGCTCTGCTAAAAGACCCGCCGCCGACGCAGCCTTCCCGCTCGTCGTAGTCCTCGCGGAGCGAAGTCGTGATGAATGTCCCAGCGTCGAAAAGCCGCCGCATCTCCATTGGCAGGTTGTTCCTGATCGCGATCGCCGGTCTGCCATTCCTGGCGTCGCTCGGCTTCTGCTCGATCGAGCGCAAGTCGCCGACCTTGTGCGATTCGGTTGACCATCCTGCGCTGGTGTTCGATCAGTACCTGGTCAACCTGGGGGAAATCCACAATTCGGCGCGGGCAGAGGCTCATTTCCGTTTCAAGAACTGCGGCAGCCTTCCTGTTCGGATCACCAATGTCGTTCCAAGCTGCAACTGCCTGGCCCCCCACATCGAGAAGCGGGCTTACGCGCCCGGCGAAATCAGCGACTTTATGCTTGGCGTGCTGACGACTCACCAGACGCCGGGGCCGCACGAATATCTTCTCACGCTGGAATACGAGGATCCGCAGCCCAGGGTGGTGACGGTAACCTTCAAGCTGATCATTCGTCGCGAGGTGACGTTGCGGCCGTCGCAACTGATCGTCTATCAAGACGGTCTGTCGGAAACGGTGCAAAAGGTCGTTCTCACGGATATGCGGCCGAAGCCGTTCCGCGTCACGACCGCGACTTGCCGGTCCCCCTACGTGAAAGTTGAATTGGGCAAACCTGTTGATGACCCGGAAGGGGGGCGCGAGACGACGGTGGTGATCCGCGTCGCGGCACAAGTGCCTCCGGAAGGGGATGACTGCTCCGTCATTTTGACGACTGACGATCCGCACTATCCGCACATCCCCGTTCCCATGCGAATTCGGGACGTCCACGCGAGGGTGAGCCGGCCCGCGGCCGCGGGAGCCCGCGCCGAAGCGAGTTCGGGGACGCGACGTTAATGCCCGCGGAAGATCGGGCAGAGTTTGACCGCGACCGCATTGCACTGGCCATCCAGCAACCGTGGGCCGAACTGATCTTGAGAGGGATTAAAACCCTCGAAATCCGTTCACAACCGACCCAGTTGCGCGGCACGATCTACCTCTACGCGAGCAAGCGCGTGTCGCAGTTGGCGGCCGCCAAGACCGCCGCACGACACTGGAAGGTCGAGGTCGAGCGACTGCCGGTCGGCAAGTTGGTGGGAACGGTGGAATTAGCGAATTGCCGCGCGTCGCGCCCCGCCGACCATCAGGCCGCATGCGTTCCGGCGGATTTGCTCAAGGGGCGATATGTGTACGAATTGAGCCGCCCGGAGCGCTTCGCGACCCCGCGAGCGGTGCGGTTTCTTCCGTATGGCGTTTGGTTCTATCCGTTCAAACGCCGGCCGCGCACGGATCGGCAAGGTCGTTGACCCAGAGCCGCTCGCCGCGCCCCTCACTTGATGAGAATCAACTTGCCGTTGCGAGTGATCTGCAGACGATAGGTCTTTTCTTCGTGCCGAATTTGGACCTCTCGCGCCCCCTGAAAGAGGTCGGCCGAATTGAGGGTCCGCTGCGGGGATTGTCCTGCCGACGACCCGGGAGCCAACGGCTCCGCGGGGCGTTCCTCGGCCTGAGCAGAATCCGACATCATCATCGTAGAGAGGGCTCCCGGCGACTCGCACGTGAGCGATAATCTATTGCAATTGAGACTCAATGTCAACAAACTGCGGGGTGAAAGATTACGAGTCGGCCCGCTGCCAGCGGAATAGCAGCGCGATCTCATGCATGCCAAAGGCGCGAGCGATCCCGAAGTACACAGCGAGCGATGCAGCGACCGGCGCCCCTACGCTGAGGAGCCGTGGTGACCAGGTCGGGCCCGGCGGGAAAAACATCGCGACGAGCAAGCAGACGATCGTCATCGCAGTGGTTGCAACGGCAATCTGGGCGCACGATTGGCGCAAGCCCCGCCACTCCAAACGGCCGACTCGCAGTTCGAACAACCACAGCACCAGGCCGCACTGCACGATCGAAGAAACGGCGGTCGCGAGTGCCAATCCGCCCCCTCCCAGCGGCCAAATCAGCGTCACATCCAGGCTGAGATTGATCGCCATGCCGACCAGGCTCATGTTGAGCGGCGAACGTCGGTCACCGACCGCGTAGAAGCCGCGATGGACAATCAAGAGCGCGCAATAAGCCCAGACCGCGCAGCCGAACATGCGGACCATATCGGTCGTCTGGCGGACGGCTTCATCATCGAAGCTACCGTGCTGAAAGAGCAGAATCGTCAGCGGTCGCGCGAGCACGACAAGTCCGGCGCTTGCTGGCACGCTGATGAACAGCACGAGCTTCAATCCCCGCACGAGATCCTCGCGCAGCTTGTCCATTCGGTATTCGGCGGCGTGCTGCGAAAGAATGGGGAATAACACGGTCCCCAAAGCGACGCCGAAGACCCCCAACGGGAATTGGTAAACCCTCGCTCCGAAATAGAGGGCCGACGCGGTGCCGGGATCGAGCGGGTAGGCCAATCCGCCGGGAAGCCAGGGAATCGTCCCCGCCGACTCGGGCCGCGTGAATCCCCAAGCGGCCAACCCATCCAACAGCGAGTTGAGCTGCGTCACCGAAAGGCCGATCGTCACCGCGAGCATCGCTCGCCCGATCTCACCCAGTCGCCCTCCCGCCGCGCGCCAATTGGATCGATAGCGAAATCCCAGGCGATGCAGAGTTCTCATCGGAGCAGCCAGTTGGAAGAAGCCAGAGGCCACGATCGCGGCCGCGACGGCATAGATCTTCGCCGTCGGCGATTCGATGAACGGGATCCAAAACCACAGGCTGGCGATCCAGATCACGTTGAGTAACACGGGCTCGAGCGACGGCCAGAGAAAGTGATTCAGGCCGTACATCACCGCGCTCAACTGCGCGACCACGCACACCAGAATCAAATACGGAAGCAAAACCGCCGTCAGCCCCAACAGCACGTGCAAATCGGAACCCGGCGCGCTGCCGAGCCACAGCAACAAGATCAACAGTTCGCCGAGGAGCACGAGAGCCGTGAGGCCGACCGCGAGGACGGTCAGCACTCCGCTAGCGAGGCGCCAACCGGCCTCCGCGCCGTGATGGGTGCGCTCTTGCAGAAAAGCGGGGAGAAAAGCCGCTGTGAGGGCACCCTCGCCAAACATCCCGCGTGCCAGCCCGGGGACGCGGAACGCGACAGAAAATGCGTCCATCAGCGGCCCG
>DASPSM010000166.1:0-9043 GCA_035623955.1 Planctomycetaceae bacterium | reverse complement strand
AGGCGGGCGGCGTCGGAGCCCATTCCAGAAAGTCGTCCTCGGCAATCGCCGAAATCGCCCCGTTGAACGCCACCAGCACCGGAACTCCAAGGCGGGCCAGCTCCAGTCCAATCGTGCTCCAACTCGTCAGCACGACGTCGGCGGCCTCTCCCAGGTCATAGCTGGAGATCGGATCCTGCGGCCAGACAAACTGGCAATTGGGCGACGGATTCGAGAAGGCCCTCTTCAACTTCGCTAGATGCTGCGAGACAACCGACTCGCGCTTGTTGGCCCCTTCCCGAGGATGAACGCGCACCACAAGCTGCAAACCATCGCTTTGGCCGACATAGCGGACGAGTGCTGTCAGCCAGTCGATCTGATCGCGAAAAGGTTGCGGGCGATCGGGGATCTCGGTGTCGGTTGCGTTCATCACCATCTGCGACGCGAGCATTTCGTCGAGGCTGCTCGTGTAGGCGACGAGCAGTCGCCGATCGGTCGATAGCCCCAACCGGATTCGGACGTCGGTCTGTTTGACGGTTTTACCCGGCGAATAGATGAAGGAGCCTGCCCCGCGCAGCCGCGTCAGCAGGTCGTCGCCCACCTCGCGGACGACGGCCGGCTCGACCGGCAACTCCCGACATTCTGGCCAGTGCGACAACAAGCGATAGGCAATCGGCTTGTAAACGTTCGACAGAGTCAGGTAGCGGCTCAAATCGACGTTGCGATGTCCCGGAAAGGCCAGGCAATAGCAGGGAACTGCGTGCTTGCGCGCGGCCGCCCGCGCTCCCATCAACAGGGAGTAATCGTTCACGTGCACAACCCGGCTGACGCCGAACTCCTGGCAGCATCGGTCGACCAGCAGATAGCTCAAAAGAGAGCTGCGCAGATAGTCCCGCCAGCCGCCGCGGTCGTTTTCGGTCATTTCGGCGAAATCTGAGATCTTTCGCCCTAGCACGACGTCCATCAGGCTGAGCTTGCCGAACAGCACTCCGTCGAATGTGAAGTTGGTCAGGTCGGCCGGAGCTGCCCCTAACACCTGCTCGATTTGGTGCCGCATCGCCGGCGTCACAAGCGACCGCAAATCGACTGTCGGCAGCCCGTATTCGCCCAGCATCGACAGCGAGTTGTCGGCACACTTCAGGCAGCTTTCGAGCTTTTGGTCGTCGGTTGCTTCGTAGGGAAGTCCGTGCATGTCCATCACGGGGCAGCGGGCGAACAAACGGTAGCAGCGGGCGAAGGCGACCTTGTGACCGCGCACCGCCAACGTGCGGCCGACCACCGCTGCCTGGGCCAGCATCGGTGTCACGCCCGCATAGGGGACGAAAAACAGAGTCGCGCCGGCCAACAATTCGCGATTCGGCGCCGCCGGCGTCTGCTCCATTTGCCGAGCTACAGTTCGCCGGCGCAGCGCCCAGCCGACGTCGTCTTTGGCTCGGCGGGCCCGGTCGCGAACGGCTCGTAACAGTCGGCGCATCGAAATCGGAGCGTGCCCCAAGCGGAAAAGACTCGGCGGATTCCTGCTTTCATCTTAGTGGGACAACGGACGGCCGTCGAATTGCGCCGGCGACGACGCGAAACACTGTGAGGTCGCGGGGCACCTCGACCAGGGATCGGAACGCCCGCCAAAACTCACCTGAGAATCGGATGACTTCGACCTGGGGCACCGATATAGTGAAACTTCCAGGCCGTAAATTCTTGGGGGGCTCGGTCGGCCGACAAATTGAGGCATGGCCGTCGCGGGGCCCCGCGGCGAGGCGCTGCCTGTTGGGTGCGTGACGATGCCGAAAATCGAAGCCGGAAAGACGCGGTTGGGCTGGATCGGCACCGGCGTCATGGGTGGGGCCATGGCCGGTCATCTGCTCAAGGCCGGCTTTTCGATGACCGTCTCTAACCGCACGAAGTCCAAGGCTGAACCGCTGCTGGGACAAGGCGCCAAATGGGCCGACACGCCCAAGGCCGTCGCTGCGGCGTCTGACGTCGTTTTTACCATCGTCGGGTTTCCCAGCGACGTTCGCGAGGTGATGCTCGGGTCAGAAGGGGCGCTGGCCGGGTCGAAGAGCGGCAACATTCTGGTCGACATGACCACCAGCGACCCGTCGCTGGCCGTCGAAATCGCCGAGGCTGCGAAACAAAAGTCGGTCTTGAGTGTCGATGCTCCTGTGTCAGGAGGAGACGTCGGCGCGAAAAACGCCACATTGTCGATCATGGTCGGCGGCGATAAGGACGTCGTGGAGAGCCTTGCGCCCTGTTTTCAGGCGATGGGCAAGACGATCGTCTACCAGGGCGGACCGGGTGCGGGTCAGCACACAAAGATGGTCAACCAGATTCTCATCGCCACGAACATGATCGGCGTCTGCGAGGCCCTGCTCTACGGCTACAAGGCGGGTCTCGATTTGCCGACGGTCCTGCAGTCGGTGGGAAGCGGGGCGGCGGGGAGCTGGTCGCTCAACAACTTGGGTCCGCGGATCATGAACAACAACTTCGATCCGGGATTCTTCGTCGAGCATTTCATCAAGGACATGGGGATCGCCCTGGCCGAGTCTCGCCGCATGGGATTGGCGCTTCCTGGTCTGGCCTTGGCTCATCAGCTTTACGTGGCCGTCAAAGCGCAGGGATACGGACGCCTGGGCACGCACGCGCTGGAGCTTGCGCTGGCCAGGCTTTCCGGCGTCAATTGGAAAGAGCGCGATCATGGGAAGTAGAGGAGAACGCTTCGCCGGACTGACTGTCGCCTTGGTGACGCCGTTCAAAAACGGCGCCGTCGACGAGGCTGCTCTGCGCAAGCTGGTCGATTTCCACGTCGAGAGTGGAACCGATTGTGTCAGCCCCGTCGGCACCACTGGCGAGAGCCCGACGCTCACGCACGACGAGCATGAGCGCGTGATCGCCGTCGTCTGCGAGCAGGCGGCCGGCCGCGTCAAAGTCGTGGCAGGGACCGGCTCCAACAGCACGACAGAGGCGATTCGCCTCACGAAGTTCGCGAAGAAATCGGGGGCGGACGCGGCCTTGATGGTAGCCCCCTACTACAACAAGCCGACGCAAGAGGGGTTTTTCCGGCACTTTCAGGCCGTGGCTCAAGCCGTCGACTTGCCGATCGTGCTGTACAACATCCCGGGCCGCACCGCCAAGAACATCGAGCCGGAAACGATCGCCCGCATCGCGGAAATTCCGACGATTGTCGCGATCAAGGAATCGACCGGCTCGATGGACCAGGCTTCGCAAATCCTGGCGCTCACCGATCTCACCGTCCTCTCCGGCGATGACAGCCTCACGCTGCCGCTCATGGCGATCGGCGGCCGGGGAGTCGTCTCCGTGGTCGGCAACATCATTCCTCGCGACGTGAAGAGTCTGATCGCCGCCTTCCGCGCGGGTGATCTGGCGGCTGCCCAAGATTGGCACCGCAAGCTCTTCCCACTGTGCCGCGATATGCTGGGCCTGGCGACTAATCCGATTCCAATCAAGGCGGCGATGCAGCTGCTCGGCCGGGACACGGGGGAATTGCGTTTGCCGATGACTCCCTTGGACTCGGTTCAAATGTCGACGCTCAAACGGACGCTGGGTCAGTACGGACTGTTGTGAACGACGTCGTCGATTTTCGATAAGGTGGCATTGTGATTTTCGGCTTCGGCAAAAAGAAAAGCGGACAACGCGAAGGCGGAGGCGGAGGCGGAGAGGCAGGAGAGGAGATTGAAGAAGTCGAAGACGTCGACTTCGTCCTCTTTCAGGGTGCCCTCAACGGCAAGGAAGCTAATCTCAACGCCAATGCCCGGCTGGCTCAGGCGGGACTGATCCCGGCCAAGGAAATCATCACCGATGCGATCAGCCGTCGTTGCGAGCAGCTTCGCATCGAGCCGAAGGGGGAACGCGCCGTTGTCCAGCTGATGGTCGACGGCGTCGCTCACGCGGGGGGCCGTCTCTCCAAGCCGCAGGGGCACGCCATCACGCAGATGATGAAGCTGCTGGCGGGCTTGGACGTTCAGCAGCGTCAACGCTCCCAGTCGGGCGGCCTCCGCGCGGAGCTCGGAGGCACCAAGTTTGTGCTGCAGGTCCACACGGCTCCGCTGCAAACCGGCGGCGAGCGGCTGATCGTCAAGATTCGCAATCTCGCACTGGCCCCCAAGACTCCCGAAGAAGTCGGCTTTTCGAAAGAACTCAAAGGCCGAATTCGCGATCTGACGTCGGAAAAAAAGGGGATCTTCCTGGTGTGCGGCGGTCCCGGGTCGGGCGCTTCTACCACGACCTTCGGCGTGCTCCGCTCTCTGGATCCCTATCTGTACACGGTGTTTACGGTTGGCGACACGCAGGGCTGGGAACTGCCGAACCTAGGCACGGGTGAACTCAATGAGGGGGAGAGCGTCGACGCGCTCTTCGAGCGATTGATCCGTTCCGAGGCCGACATCATCTACGTCGATCCGCCACGCACTCCCGAGTCCGTTCACCAACTGCTCAAGTTTCAACAGAGGACAGCGTTCATTGCCGAGTTTCCGGCCCCCGATGCGATCAACGGAATCGTCAACTTCGCGAAGCTTGCGGGCGATAACGGGGTCGCTGCCGAAGCTCTCATCGCCACAATGAGCCAACGACTGATTCGGACATTGTGCAAGGACTGCCGGCTCGCTTACCGGCCCAATCCGAAAATCCTGGCGAAGATTGGGCTTCCGCCCGAGACAAAGACCCTCTACCGGGCTCCCTCCGCCCCGCAATCCGATTCCGAAGCTAAAGCAGAAGAAAGCGGATTTAATTCCTGCGAGACATGCGGCGGCACGGGCTACCTCGGACGCACGGCCATGTTCGAGTTGGTTGAAATGACGGAGGCCATGCGCCAGGCAGTTGCCGCCGGCAAGGGCCCGGCCGATTTGAAGGCCATCTCTCGGAAGGAAAACACATTCACCTTCCAGCAAGAGGGGCTCAAGCTCGTGGTCGAAGGGAAAACCTCGCTTGAGGAATTGCAGCGAGTTTTTCAGCCTAAGAAGGCCTGATCTCAACCTCCCCGCTCATCGCGAACTTTCTGTTTCCGCTCGCCACGCGATTTCCCCCGCAAGCGCGTAGTTTCCTAATTTGCCCCGTCCTGCTCGATCTAAAGCCCGGCACCGGAAAAGTTCCCCAAACCGGGTCAAATTTCGCCGATTGTGCCGTAGATTCCGGTCGTACCGATCCGATGTATTCATAAGGCATGGGTCCCGACAGGACCCGTGACCCGATTGCGTCGGCAAAGGTCGGAAAAGGAAACGCCTACCGTCGCCCAAGTGTGCGAAGCGTACAAGTGCGACGAATCGGGGAGGCCGAAAAACGGAGTCTTGCATGAAAGCCCTGAAGTTTGCGAATGCTTCGTGGCTGGGTCTCGGCGCGGCGGCCCTGATCACGGTTGTCTGCAGCGTAGGCTGCCAGACAACGATCGGCGGACAGACTCTGCCCTCAGCCTATTACCTGCAAGACGACGTTCAGTACTTCCCCGCCGGACCACAGGACAAAGTCTTCAACGAGCGGCGAGCGCTGGAGCAATACAAGGCGGGTCAGTTGGAAGAGACCGGTCCGCCCGTGGCTTCTCCTCAGCCGGCGGGGCCTGGAGGTCCCGCCCCCGCTCCCGCGGCCGGAAACCCCTAGAGCTCGTAGCGTGACCGTGGTGCGATCCCCTGGCGAAACCTGCGCGTTCATTCATTGATTCGTCGATAGCAGTTTTGCGTGCGGCAGGCTTGTCCGAGAGATTGGCCTGCCTGTCGTCAGGGGGGACGCAGCCTTTCGCGGTCGAAGAGCTCCCGCGCCGCGCTTCACACGTGCGGAACGGGCACTTTTCGACTCGCGAAAGGTTTTTGCGCTTCGAACAAGCGCGTACTCCCGGCGAATTTTCGCTCACGCGCCAGCTGCCGAGCGACGCGGTAGCGGTCTTAGAGCCGCATAGCTAGCCGTTTCGTAAGCCGCACCAAGGCTGGGCTGACGTCGTCGGGCTCGAGATGGATATTGAGCAGACTGAAGCTGTCCTTATTCTCAAGCGCCGCTTTGAGCGACTGATCGAGCTCAACCTCTGTGCGAATCTCGAACCCCAGTCCGCCACGGAACAACTCCGGCAATTTGTGGTAATCCCAGAGTGGAATGTCATTGAACGGGCCATCCGCCAGAAACCGCTCGGTCGTGTAACCGCGATTATTGAGCACCAGCACGACCGGGTTGAACCCCAGATAAAGGGCCGTCGACAACTCCATGCACGTCATTTGAAAGGCGCCATCTCCAACCAGGACGATCGGACGAAGTTTCGAGTTGGCGACCTGCACTCCGACGGCCGCCGGCATCGCAAATCCCATCGACGTGTAGTAGGCCGGAGCCAGAAACTCCGTGTGCTGGTGGATCGTCAGATCAGAGGCGGCAAATAGCGAATCGCCCACGTCGGCCACCACGACCATGTTGTCGCCCAGCGTCTGGTTGATCCGCTGGAAGAGACGCTTCATCGTGATCTTCTGTTCGGGCCTGGCGACGAACGGCTCGGCTTCGATCGACTTATCGAGCGAAGGGGGCTTGCGGCCCCGCGTTGGCTCCGCTTTCGCCAGCCGCTTGACGAAGTCGGACAACAGCACATCGTGAAAGTGATGGTGCTGGATCCGCAGCTTCTCGCTCGTCACGTAAATGCACTTGGCCGGATCGAGGTGAGCCGTATAGATCCCAAGGTTGATGTCGGTCATGAACGTGCCCAAGAGCACGACGCAATCGCTTTCCTCGACGTACCGGCGAACCGATTCGCGCCCCATGGCTCCTTCATAGACGCCCATGTACAGGGGATGCCGTTCGCTCACGACCGACTTCCCCAAGAGGGTTGCGCACATCGGGATTTGATTCCGCTCGGCCAGACGAATCACCTCTTCCCGCAGGCCGAAGCGATGGATCTCGACGCCGGCGATGATCACGGGTCGCTCGGCGGCGTTGATCAGGCTCGCGGCATCTTCCACCGCCTCCTTGAGAGCCTGCTTGTCGCTGACCGGCTTCTCCCGCGGAGCGTGATAGGGATACAGGGCTCGGCTTTGCACGCGGTCGCGCGGCAACTCCAGGTATACGGGCCGCTTGTAACGGTCGGCCGCTTCGAGGCAGCGGTCGATTTCACGGAAGGCGGTCAGCGGATCGTCGAGCAGGGCCGACGCCACGGTGATCTTTTCGAACACCTCGCGCTGGGTATTGAAGTCCCGCACGCGATGGTGCAAAAGCGGGTCGGATCGCCGCTCGTCGATTCCCGGAGCGCCGCTGATGACGATGACGGGCGATTTCTCGGCGTAGGCGCCGGCGATCGAATTCGCCAGGCTCAGCCCGCCGACGCAGTAAGTCACGCAAACCGCGCCCATCCCGTTAACGCGCGCGTAACCGTCGGCAGCGTAGCCGGCGCAGTCTTCGCGCCGCGTCCCGACCACGCGGATTGGACTGTCCTGCAGCATCGCGTAGAACTGCAGCACGAAGTCGCCCGGGATACCAAAGACGTCGCGGATACCATAATCCTGCAATCGCTGGATCAGGTACTCGCCGATGGTTGGAAATCGGCCGTTGGGCTTGGCCAGGTGGGGAGCGGCCGCGCGTGCGGCGCGCGTTCCGTTCCGATGCTGCGGTTGACCCGATCGCGCCTTGCCTTCGCGTTGCCGCCGTCCACGGACTGCCATCTCGATTCTCCCTGTGATGTTCGCCGTGCATCCAGCGGCCGCGTCTCGAGTCCGCCGCGCGAACTTGCGCAGATGGGAGGGCGGGGACGGCCGCGATCGAAAGACACCGTCAGCCCTGAATTCTTCAATTTCAAGGGCGCCAGGTCAATCAACTTCGTGCCCGCGCGACGATGCTGACCGAAGCTCCCTTGCGCAAGAACGCATCCAAGGTGCTTTGGACGCAGGCGGCGGGCATCCCCAGCCAATATGCGGCCAGGAACTGCAACCGTTCCGTCTGGCTGCAGACTGGCAATCCGGCGTTTCCGCGCTTGAGCAGCGAATAGAGCCCATTGCGCGGCAACTCGGGGACGCAATTCAGCACGCTTTGCACCCAGCCGAAGGGGTTTTGTCGCAGCGAGAAATGATGCTCTTGCTCGACCTGAAACCCCGTCGATTCCAGAAGTTGCCGCAATGCCTCGGCTGGGAAGTGATACAGGTGCCGCGGGGGATCCAGATGAAACCAGCCAGCCCCGCAGCAGCGCGCCTGCACGCTGCTGTAGTTGGGCACCGCTACGACCAGCCGTCCGCCCGGCTTCAGAATGCGGTGAATCTCATCCAGGGTTCGTCGCGGGTCTGGTAAATGCTCGAGCACGTGCCAGACGATCACCTGATCAAAATGCGCGCGGGGATACCCGGCCTCGTGCAGGTTCTTTCCGAAGCGAACGATCGCCCGGGGATCGACCCCGACGGCGGCCGACGGACTCATCTCGAAGCCGTGGGCCTCAAAGCCGCGTCGCGCGAACGCCGAAAGCAGCACACCGCGTCCACAGCCGACGTCGAGCACCCGCGCACCGGGGACGAGCCCCCGCGACAACGCCCGGACGTGCCGCGCGCCCACGAGCCGCACCAGTCCCTCGACCAGCGGCACAAATTTCGCCCCCGTGACGCCGTAATAGCTCTTGGGGTAAAACCGCGTAACGAGCTCGGGGCTGGGGCGAGGATGCAGTCGGCCCAGGCCACAACCGGTGCAGTCGACGATTCGCATGCGCAGACCCGGCAGGGCAAAGCGCGCTCGAGCCCAGTCGGTTCCGCAAACCGGGCATTCATCGACCGCCACCAAATGGCGTTCCGCCGGCTCGAGTTCCTCGACCGCGCACTCGAGGCTGAAATCCGAATCTTCGCCTTCCGGGGCCCGACCTCGTCGCAGGTGGGCGACGACTTCGTCGACATCAATTTCGACTGCCGGTGTTGACGGAGCAGTCGATGTGCGTCTGCCCGAGACTGATTGGACCGCAACCGACGCAGTCGACTCGCTCAGTAACCAGGCGGCGGGACTCGTGGAACGTAAGTCGGTTTCCGGCTCAGCCACAGACGCGGCAGGCCAGAGATCGTCGATGCTCATATTTTTCCCCTGGAGAAGACGTCCAAGGGAAACCTAGGTCACCCCTATC
>DASPSM010000164.1:0-30575 GCA_035623955.1 Planctomycetaceae bacterium | reverse complement strand
TGCCGCACGATCGTGCCGACGACGTTCTGCGGCGGGGGCGGAGCCTGCCCGTATTCGTAGTACTCGAACAGGGCTTTGATTTCCGGCCGGCGTTTGGTGAACCACTGCTCGCGAGTGGCCACGCGCGACCCGTCGAACATCGTCAGGGGGTCGGGGAGCCCCGCGCGCGACGGGAGCCGTTCAACGGGCGGAAAATCGGCACAGGATGCTACCGGGGCCTCGAGAACCAGCAGGGGGGCGAAGATCAGCCAGACGAGCGGGCGTCGGGACACGTGTCCACTGTCCCGTGGCCGATGTGGCAGGTCGCGCCGCCCTACTTCGGCGTATGCGGGCACTGTCCGGCGGTGTCGGCCAGCGATTCTTTCTTCTCCGTAATGACAGGACACTGCGTCGCCAGCTCAGCGTTCAGCGCGGTGTAATCCTTCCATTCGGCGGGAAGATTGTCTTCGTGGAAAATGGCTTCGACAGGGCACTCCGGGACGCACGCTTCGCAGTCGATGCACTCGTCGGGGTGGATATACAGCATCGACTGTCCCTCGTAGAAACACTCTACGGGGCACACCACTACACAGTCGGTGTATTTGCAGTTGAAACAGGGTTCGGCAACAACGTGGGTCATTCGGGTCCCTTTCCTCCGTGGCGATAAGTCGCCTCCGGAACTGGCCTTAAAGAATCGCGATCTTAGTAGTGGGCGCGCGCGCTGTCAAGCGACGCAAAATCGCGAAAAACAGCGGAAATCACGGGGATTTTTGCAAGTTTCCGGGCACGCTTGTGAACTCCAAAACGAGGGTCGCGCGAGCGCTAATCTCGCGGCAGCCAGGCATCGCTACGACCCGCCAAAGCCTCCCTTCAGCCAGCGGATCGGTATTGCCCAAAACCCGGGAGAATCGTAAATAGCGTATGGCCGCGAGATCCCCGCGCCGTTAAGATTGAGTGAACTGCGAGCGGTTGGAATCCTCCCTCAAAGAATCCCGGTCCATTGGACGGTGCGGACCCCGGATTTGTCGGCAGTGACTCCGGAGATCTCACGCCTGCGGGTGTTACCGTCACATGAGCCTTACCGAAATCGATCGCAATCTCCTCAAGCGGTGCCTTGCCGAGGAGCCGGGGGCCTGGAAAGACTTCGTTGATCGCTTCATGGGCCTCTTCGTGCATGTGGTGAACCACACCGCGCACGCCCGAAGCGTCCGCCTCGCTCAAGAAGACATCGATGATCTCGTCGGCGAAGTCTTCTTGGCTCTGTTGGCCCAGGACTATGCCGTGCTGCGGCGCTTCCGCGGCGAAAGCTCGCTGGCGACTTACCTCACGGTCATCGCTCGGCGCGTGGTCGTGCACGGCGTGATCCGCCGCCGCATGGCCGAAGCGCTCGGTCACGTCGTCGCGCAGCATCCCGACATGAAGCAGCAGGCCGACTCGCATCACTTCGATCTCAAACGGATCGAGGATCAGGACGAAGTGAAGCGAATGCTGGTCAATCTGCCGGCAGGCGACGCCGAAGTCGTCAAGCAATATCACCTCGAGGGCCGAACGTACCGGGAGATCAGCTCGCAGCTCGGAATTCCCGAGAACACGATCGGCCCGACACTCACTCGCGCGCGTCAAAAGCTCCGCCGCGGCACGGCAACATAAATCGCGATCAATCGCGTCGCGCGCGAATCATCGGGCGAGCGGCGGGTATCAGCCCGCCGGCTTCTGTTTTTTTCACGCGGGCTTCTTTCCGTGTACGCGTGCACCCGCTCGGCTTGCGCCTATAATGGCCACGGACCGTCCGCACGATGTGGCTGGTGGAAACGCAGGATCGGCAAGTCTCGGCGCCGATTCGCTCGTCGAGAAGGATGCTCGCAACGATGGTTTCAAACTGCCGCTATTGAGAGGAAGCGTCTGATGGACCGCCTGAAGCCCGTTCGAACTGCACGAGGATGTTTTACCGCGTTGGTCCTTGTCGGCGGACTGATCGCCGGCGTCTCCGGAATTGCAGATGCACAAGCGACGACACTTGGGACCCCGGCGCGTCGGGGCACTCCGGCCCAGCAATCCGCTGGATTTATCAATCGAGTTTTCCGCGACGCATCGGGCGAGCACAAGTACGTGCTTTACCTGCCGCCCAACTATTCTCCCGACGTTCGCTGGCCCGTCATCTTGTATCTGCACGGCGCGGGCGAGCGTGGCAACGACGGCACGATGCAAACCACCGTCGGTCTCGGTCCGTTCGTCAAGGCGCGGCGCGATGACTTTCCTTACCTCGTCGTCTTCCCGCAGTGCGAAGACACGCAAGTCCCCATCCTTCAGGCCTGGTCTCCGACTTCCGCGGACGGAAAGCGGGCGCTGGCCATCCTGGCGCAGGTCGAACACGATTATGCCATCGACTCGCATCGGTGCATTCTGACTGGCTGGTCGATGGGCGGTTATGGAACGTGGAGCCTGGGCGCGGCCGATCCGTCGCACTGGGCCGCGCTGGTTCCCGTGTCGGGAGGCGGCGATCCGGCTTCGGCTTCGCGGCTGGCGAACGTGCCGATCTGGGCGTTTGCCGGCGCGAACGATCAGGTTGTTCCCGCTCGCGATACGGAAAAAATGGTCGCCGCGGTTCGCGCGGCGGGCGGCCATCCTTGGCTCACCGTCGTGCCGGATGCCGGCCACGACGTGTGGAAGAACGCCTACAACGATTCGGCCCTCTACGTCTGGCTGATGAATCCGAAACAGGCGCCCACGGGCGCCACGGCCGGAACCAGCCCTGCCTCAACAGCGGGAGAGGCTCCAAGCTTTTCCGCGACGCCGGGCGCTCGCTCGCCTGCGGCGGCGAACCTCGAGGGGCCCTTTGTCCCGGCCCTGGCGATTCCCAACGCGATTTCGGTGCGCTTGGGGAACGATGCGTTGCGGGCCATCGCCTACTCCGCTCCGAAGATGATCGCCCCAGACGCGCTCACGGGCAGCATCAACGACATTTACACGTCGACGGAAGCGTCCGGTTACTACTTCTCGGTGCAGTTTTCGCGGATCAGTTATGCAGGGCAACTCGATCGGGCTTACATCAAAGCCTTTGCCTCGGACCATCTGAACGTGCAGCTGGCCGTCCGAGCGACGATGACCATCGGAGCGACTTACGTGTCGGGTGCGGGACGCTCCGCCTATGCCGGACCGATTTCCGTCGTCATCGGCAACCGCTATCCCGTCTGGTTGGGGATGGACGTCACGCCGTACGTGGACGGCGACAAGTTGCGTTTGCGGTACAACGCGGCGCGGTTCGAGATTCCTTACGACGACTGGTACGTGAGCGCCCCCTATGGCGTATCGACGCAAGGCCTGGGAATGACCAGCGACCGCGTTTCGAGCGGTCTCGTGGAGGGGATTTACGGACAGAAAGCGCGGATCGAGCAGGAGGTGCAGTCGATCGTCCCCTTCCTGCTGAGCAAAGTTGAAGAGCGGCTCGACCTGTCCGAAGTATCGCAGGTGGCCAACGCCTTCTGGCCGCTCCCCGTTTATCGCCCCCGGTTGCAAGTCTTCCCGCAAAGCGTGAGTACCGACGACAAAGGCATTTCGGTCCTGATGGGCGTGACGGCCGCGGCGATCGATCCGCGAAAAGCCCCGGCAAAGCCAGTCGTCGAGCGTTCCGCAGGCGTTGAGCTGAGTGCGGTCGGGACGGGTTCGGAACTTAACGTCGGCGTCGCGCCCGATGTGCTGCAGCCTTTGACGAAGATGCTCATCGACGGCGACGTCGCGCGAATCAACGTGCTCGACATTCCGGAGAAGTCCTTCGCGGCCTTCGCCGATCGCAAAGCGTTGAGCCAGGTGCTGCCCGATCTGGCCGCCGCGCCTGCCGACACGCAGATCTGGGCGGAGCTGAGATTGGCGAGCCCGATCTCGATCCGCGACGGAGGGTCGGCCACCAGCAGCGAAGCGCAGCCTGCAGTCGCCCAAAAGAAGAGCAGCGATCAAAAGAAAAACAGCGATGAGGTCCGCATCACCGCGATGAAGGCGAACTCGCCCGACGCAGCGGCCAAGTCGGCGGCTGGCAGCGACTCCGCCTCTGGCAGCCCCCCGGCCGCGACGCGTCCGTTCGAGTTCGTCGTGCCGAAAGCGGTGATCTCGGTCGCCATCAAGGAAAATCCGTCGGCCTCAAATTGGACTCCCTATGCCGAGTTCGACGTCGATCTGGTCCAACGCGCCACCGCCACGATGTTGCACCGTGGGTTTTCCGAGCGAGCGCTGCGGATCGACTGGGCGGGCGAGCCCGAGGTGAAGGCCACGGCCCATTTCGCCCCCGGCGCCGCTCCGAAGAATTCCGACATTCAGACCGATAAGTTGCGAGAAATGTTCGTTGCGGCGTGGAGAAACTGGACGCACAACGGGCCTGCGTCGCAAGTCCCCGTTTCCGACGTCGATTTCCAATATGCCAAGCTGCGTCTCGACGGAGTCAACTGGTCGCCGCCGGTGCTCTCGGTGTTGTTTGACGAGCCGGGCATCAAGATCACCAACTCCAGCAACGCGCCGCTCATTTACGAGACGAAGGATCTCTACAGTCCCTGGAGCAGCGAGATCACGCTGGCGCCGGGAAAATCGCACGAATTCAAGGTCAGCGAACCGCTCTTGTATCGGCGGGTCGTGAACGGCGAATTCGCGCAAACGTACACGCTGCCGGTCGGTTTGCAGTACGAATTTCGCTCGCTGCCGACGGGAGGCCAGCCGAACTTGTACCGGGTTCGTGAGCCGGGCGCCGGTCATTGAACCCGGGCGGGCGAACGGTCCGCGGCGGCGGATCAACTTGTCGGTTCTTTCCGTTTCCTCTCTTCGCTCTTATAGCGCGAAGAGAAAAGATCCGGCGGGCTGGTCCGCCGAGGCGGACCGTTTGTCGACGATTCGATGACTAGCCCGTTTCGATTTGAAATCGAGCACACCGACGCCGGCTCTCGCGGACGGTGCGGACGATGGTTCACGCCGCACGGCGTCGTCGAGACGCCCGCGTTCATGCCGGTCGGAACAGCGGCGACGGTCAAGGGGCTGACGCCCGAGCAACTTCGCGAAGCCGGCGCGCAGATGGTTCTGGCGAACACCTACCATCTGGCGCTTCGTCCGGGAGCCGACGTCGTTGCCGATTTGGGGGGACTGCATCGGCTGATGCAGTGGGATGGACCGATCCTGACCGATAGCGGCGGGTTCCAGATCTTCAGTCTGGCGCGCCTCACCCGCTTGGACGACAATCAGGTCGTCTTCCGATCGCACATCGACGGCAGCCTGTTTGAGCTTTCGCCCGAACGGGCGATTGAGATTCAGGAGCAACTCGGGGCCGACTGCATCATGTGCCTCGACGAATGTCCGTCCCACGCCGTCGGCCGCGATCAGCTCGAGGTCGCGGTCGACCGCACGACGCTCTGGGCCCGCCGTTGCAAAGAGGCCCAAAAGCGCTCCGACCAGGCGTTGTTCGGAATCGTTCAGGGAGGAACGGATCGGGAATTGCGCGAGCGTTCGGCGGCCGGTTTGTTGGCGCTCGACTTTCCCGGATACGCGATCGGCGGGCTTGGTGTGGGCGAAGAGCCTGACGCCATGTACGCGACGCTCGATTTTGCGGTTCCGCTTTTGCCTGCGGACCGCCCTCGCTATCTGATGGGGGTCGGTAAGCCGATCGATCTCGTCGAAGCCGTCCTGCGGGGGATCGACCTGTTCGACTGCGTCATGCCGACCCGCAACGGACGCAATGCGACGGCCTTCACCAGCCGCGGTCTGGTCCGCATCCGCAACGCCGCCCACGAGCGGGACCCCCGTCCGCTCGATGAGGAATGCGCTTGCCCGGTGTGCCGGCGATTCAGCCGCGGCTACCTGCGGCATCTGTTCGCCGCCGACGAGATGCTGGGACCGATCCTGCTCTCGTGGCACAATGTCGCGTTTTACCAGCATTTGATGGCGGATCTGCGGTCGGCCTGCCGCGAAAACCGCGTGGCGCGGCTGCGGTCGACTCTGCTTGCTCGCTGGGAGAGCAGCGTCTAAGATTACCAGCGCGCGGATGCCGGATTTGGACGCAAACCGCGTGGTCGAAGGATTTTAGCGGCGACTTCGCGGGCAGAGTGGCGCGATTCGCATTGGCGAATCGCTGGAGCGTTTCTTGCCTCGGAGGCCCGCACAAAACCGGGGGAAAGTCCGGAGGGCGCATTCCAGTTGCGCCGGGATGGTTCCGGATAGTGCGCGGTCTAGGTCGTCAACAGCCGTTGCTCCTGCGCGCGGTGGGGAATTGTTCGTATGGAAAGCGTGATGGCGCGGCTGCTGCTCTTGGCTCAAAGCACGTCGTCGGCGTCCGGAAGCGGCGAGGGAAGCAGCGGCGGCGGCAGCAGCTACCTGGTGCTGGTCCCACCGATTCTGATGATGATCGTATTCTTCTATTTCCTGGTCTTCCTGCCGCAAAAGCGCGAGCGACAAAAACAAGATCAGTTCCACAAGAACCTCAAGAAGAACGACCGCGTGGTGACGATTGGCGGCGTGGTCGGCACGATTGTGAACATCGAGCCGGAAGGGAAGCTGATCACTCTCAAGGTCGACGACAATACGCGTATGAGCTTCTTGCGCGAGGCAATTCAGCGGAAATACGGCGAGGGCAACGAAGCGCCCGCGCTTAAAGAAACTCCCAAATAAGTCACCAGTAATCAGTCGGGCGACGAAGGATCGCCGCCCCGACAGAGGATGCCGGATCGATGATCAATAGCATTTTGAACGGGCTCATGCTGGCGCAAGCCGCCAACGCCCCCAAAGCCCCGGCGGCGTCGCCACAAACGTCGGCATGGTTGATGTTCCTGTTTGTGGTCCTGGTCATCGTGGTCCCGTTCCTGCTGGGCGCCTTTGTCGCCCGGGCCCTGCGGATGAAGGACATCTCGATGAAAGTCGGGATCGTCTTCTTTGCCGTCTTTCTGGCCCTCACGCCCTTTGGATGGCAGATCGCCCATCACAAGAGCCCGTTGGACGCGTTGAGAATGGGGATCGATCTGGCCGGCGGCGCGGATTTGATCTTCCAGATCGACAACGAAAAAGTCATCCAGGATCAAAAGAAAGTCACGCCGGAAGTCATGGCGCGGCTGATTGGCGCGATCGGCCGGCGGCTCGACCCGGCCGCCCAGGAGCAAATCTCCGTCCGCCAGGTCGGCAACGACCGCATCGAGGTCATCATCCCCGGCGGCGATCGCGAGGTCGTGGAGCAGAAGAAGAAGCAGATGACCCGGCTCGGGTCGCTCGAATTTGCGATCCTGGCGAATGAACGCAAACACAGAGACATTATCCGACAGGCCCAAACCAGTCCGGACCCGGTGCTGCGGCAAGAAGGGCACGTAATCGCCGCTTGGCGCGAGGCGGGTTGGGAAGAGAACACGCAGGGGGGCGTGCGCAAGCAAAAGCCCGTCTTTGCAGATCAGGGTTCCGAGACCGTTCAGCGCGAGGTGGAGCGCAACGGCCAGAAGGTCCGCGAACTGTTGGTCGTCTACGAGTTGCCCGAGCGACGAGTCACGGGGCAATACCTGACGCGGGCCTATCAATCACAGGACAAGCGGGGGATGCTGGCGGTTGGCTTCCAGTTCAACACTCGGGGAGGCCAGCTGTTTTACCGGTTGACGAGCGAATACGGTCCGATGTCGGACGGCTTTCACAGCCGGCTGGCGATTCTGCTCGATGACCAGATCCATTCCGCCCCCCAGGTCAACGAGCCGATCCACGACAGCGGCATCATCGAAGGGCAATTTACCGCTCGCGAGATCAACGAGCTGGTGAACGTGCTCAATGCCGGCGCCCTGGAAGTTCCTTTGGTCAGCGAGCCCATCAGCGAGCTGACGATCAGCCCGACCCTGGGACTGGACGTGCAGAAGAAGGGCATGACGGCGGTCCTCGTCTCTTCGCTGCTGGTCTTCGTCTTCATGCTGATCTATTACCACTTTGCCGGCCTGGTGGCCGACTTGTGCCTGACGCTCAACTTGATCCTCCTGTTCGGGATCATGGCGGTGATCGACTCGGCCTTTACGCTGCCGGGCCTGGCCGGTATCGCGCTGACGATCGGTATCGCGGTCGACTCGAACGTGCTGATCTACGAGCGAATGCGCGAGGAGCGCGAACGCGGATCCAGCCTGCGGATGGCCATTCATAACGGCTTCGATCGGGCCCTCTCGGCGATCGTCGACTCCAACGTCACCACGCTGATCAGCGCGGTCATTCTGTACATGATTGGCACCGACCAGATCCGCGGCTTTGCCGTCACCCTGTTCATCGGCCTCGTCGTCAGCTTGTTCACTGTGCTCTATTTCGGCCGGCTGTTGTTCGATATCGCCGAAAAGAAGCGCTGGATCAAGAAGCTGTCGATGATGAAGCTCTTCGGCCACACCGAGTTCGACTTCATCGGCAAACAGAAATACGCCTGGTGCGCTTCGGCGATCATCATCATCGGCGGACTCATTTGCTTTGCCATTCGCGGCAACGACAACTACGACGTCGACCTCTCCGGCGGGACGATGGTCACGTTTCAATTCACCAAGCCGCAGCCGATCGAAGAAGTCCGCGGCCTGCTCGAGAAGCAATTCCCGAGTTTGTCGCTGGAACGGCTGACGTTGGAGGGAGAAGCCCAGTCGGGAGATGAGGGGAAACAGTTCCGCATCCGAACCAAGGAGCAGGACATTGAACAGGTGCGACAGAGAGTGGCCCAGGCACTCGAGGGGCATGACCTGTTCAAGGTGACGATGACCTCGATTGGGCCGATCGAGCTGATCCCCGCGGCCCCGGCGAAGAAGGAGGCGGTCGCCAACGTCGATGCGCCGAGGTTTGCCGGCGGTCACGAGACCAACGTGAAATTCAGCTCCGAAATCACCACGACGACCGCGCGTGACTCGCTGGTATCGGCGTTCGACAAGATCTTGGCCACGGACGGAAAGTCGAAGAAATACGAGCGGGCGTCGGATTTGTTCGAATTCAAAGGAATCGAAGGCTCGGGCCTCAAGGCGGGTCAGTTCGACGTGGCCCGCTTTAACGGAATGACGCTCGAGGCAACCGCCACCGTTTCCGAGGCCGACTTGAAACAGGCCCTGGCCTCGATGCAGCAAACCATGGCGTCTTCCCCCGCGTTCGACCAGGTCAACAAATTCGAGGGGGCCGTCGCCGAGGAAATGAAGGAAAAGGCGGTGATGGCGATGGGGCTGAGTTTCATTGCCATGATCATTTACCTGTGGTTCCGCTTCGAGCGCGTGGTCTACGGGCTCGCGCTGGTTCTCGCCGTGATCCACGACTGTCTGCTGGTTTTGGGGATGATCGCTGTCGGGGCTTACGCTTACCGCTATCTCCCCTTCACGCGGTATCTAGGCCTCGAAAACTTCATGATCGATCTGAACATGATTGCCGCCTTCATGACGATTGCCGGCTATTCACTCAACGACACGATCGTGAACTTCGACCGGCTGCGCGAAATCAAGGGAAAGAACCCCTATATCAGCGGGCACCTGGTGAACCTGGCGGTCAACCAGTGCCTGGGCCGGACGTTCCTGACGTCGTGGACCGTGTTTATGGTCGTGTTCGTGTTGTATGTCTGGGGGGGCGAAAGCCTGCACGGGTTCGCATACGCCCTGTTTTGCGGGATGATCACCGGGGTTTACAGCACGGTCTACATCGCCAGTCCGGCCGTCTTGTGGATCGCCGGCCGTCAGAGCGCACCGCCCGTTAAGGCTGCTTCCACCGCGCCGGCGGCCGCCGTGCGCTGACAACATGATCCTTCATGATCCTTCGTGGAAAATGCGTCTCTGCCGGTATTGCCGAGGGACGGATTCACGTTGTCGACGTCGGCAGTTGGCTGGCGCACGCCCTCGCGCATGAGAGCATCACCAAACCCGACGCGGAGATCGCCCGGTTTGAGGCGGCCCGCAGCCGCGCCGCCCGCGAGCTCAGTCGCGTCCGCGCCCTGGTCGCGCAGCGCGGCCGGGCGCACGATGCCGATATCTTCGCCGCGCAAGCGACGATGCTCAGCGATCCCAAGCTGATCGGGCGGATCGAAGAGGAAATCCGCAAGAATCTGCAGGCTGCGGAAGCCGCTGTCGCCCGGGCGGCCATCGAGTTCCACAACGCGCTCAAAGCCAGCGAGGCTCCCTCGGTCCGCGACAAGGCGGCCGACGTGATGGACGTTGGACAGCGACTAGTTTACTGCCTCGACGAAACGGCCGCTGCCGAGTCGCCCAAAGCCGATGTCATCGTCGCGACGTCGATCGTCCCGAGCCAGCTCGTCCGCTACGCGCACCATGGCGTGGTGGCGATCATCACCGAGACCTGCGGGGCCAAATCGCACACTGCCATTCTCGCGCGCGGGCTGGGAATCCCGATGGTTACCGGCATCGAGGGCGCAGCGGGCCGGATTCGCGACGGTGCGCCCGTGGTGATCGACGCGGGAGCCGGTGTCGTAATCGTCGATCCCTCGCAGGCCGAGGAGGACGCTGTCGCCGCAATCCGCGCCGCCCGCAGCGCTCCGCCGCAGACGGGCCTGAAGCCCGTCCCCAAGGCGACCTGCGACGGCGTGCCGGTCAGCATCCTGTTGAATATCAGCGATCCCATCGAAGCGGAAAACGCGGCCGCCGCGGGAGTGGGCGTCGGCCTGTTCCGCACCGAGTTCCTCTACATGGACCGGACCTCCTGGCCGAGCGAGGATGAAAGCTTCGAGACCTACAAACGCGTCGCCGACGCGGTTGCCGACGGAGAGCTGAATATCCGTCTGGCCGATTTTGGGGCCGAGAAGTCCCCTGCCTACGCTGACATTCCCGTCAACCGCAATCCCAGCCTGGGAGTGCGCGGCGTGCGGTTGCTTTTGTCGCGGCCGGACATTCTCGAGCCGCAGGTGCGGGCGCTCGCCCGTCTCGCTCACCAACGGGCCGTGACGGTGCTTTTGCCGATGATCGACACCGTCGACACGCTCCTGCGCATTGAGAGCGAACTCGACCGTATCTGCGGAGTAACCCAGGGGGCGGCGCGTCCTTTTCTTCTCGGCACGATGATTGAGGTCCCTTCGGCGGCACTGCTGATCGACGAAGTGATCGACCGCGTCGACTCCGTCGCGGTCGGGCTGAACGACCTCACCCAATACTTGCTCGCCGCCGATCGCGATGACGAGTTCGTCGAGAGTTATCACGACGCCCTGCAACCGGTGGTGCTGCGGCTCGTGCGTCGGCTGGTGGAGACTGCGGTGAGCCGCGGCAAGCCGGTGACGATGTGCGGCGAGCTGGCCGGCGACCCGCTGTTGACTCCGCTCATGTTGGCCTTGGGGGTGCGGCGGATCAGCGTTTCGCGCTCGCACGTCAATCGCCTGGCTTCGGCGCTCTGCATGCTATCGATGTCGGAGATCGTCCCGCTCGGGGCTGCGGTGCTTGCCTGCTCGACCGGCAGAGAAGTCCGTGACGTCCTCAAAGCTTACAGGATGCCCGTGTCGACCTGAGCGAATCAGCTTCTCGTGCGCGCCCACCGGAACTGGAAACTACATTTCGCGCCAGGCTGACAAAGAAGCGCGGTCCGCGGCTCCCGAATTTGGAAGCCGCGGACCGGCAGTGCAAAGGATCAGCAAACAGGAGACAGGCTCAAAGGGGCAGGCTCAGTGCCCGACGGGCTGAGGAACGCGTCGGCCGGAGACGCGCCGCGGGCAGATCAAGTCATCCGCACCGCCCGACGCTTCGTCGTCTCCGGAGAGGCGGGTCGGGCACCAGCGCCCGACACGCGGAATCTCGCGGCCGACTTCGTTCCTCAACCAGTCCGACACGGCGGGTCGTACAAGGCTGGCCTCCCGATCAATCGCGTCACCGACTTCGAATCGGCGTCCGACAGCCCGCATCGAGGCGCGTCGCCCACGCCGGCCGACCGACGAAAGAACCTATCACGCCGCGCGTGCGCCGATCACGGCTTTTTCGTCGGGGGGACAAAAACCACTAAAGCACGTTGTCGATCTGACGGGGCATGCATCTGAGCAAAACTTTGCGGGCTTCGGCGTGCGACTAGTCGACTCCGTCAGCTTGCGCGCGTGTCGCGTCCCGCTCTTTCTCGCCCGTCACCGGTAGCGCTTCGGGCAGTCGAAAGTTGAAATGAGGGCAGCCACCGATTGTCCCGTCCGCGGTGTCCTTGGCTTGTCGGCGATGCTGGCTGGGGGGGGGTGGGACAACTACTTTGGTGGGTCAACTACCTAGTGAAACAAAGAGTCCCGTCCCAGCGAACAACTTCTATCCATTCAGAACCGGGCGTTTTGCTGTGCTGTTCGTGTCCCGTCCCGTTGTTCGTGTCCCGTGGCGCCCGGCGACCCGAGTTCCCGCGACGATTCCCTCTACGTGGAAAGGATCACCACGCTAGTCGGAAAATCTTCGTCCCGCCGAGTAACGTCGGGGGATCTTTTTCCCCGCGCCGAATAACGGACGATGGACCAAGCGCCCTGCAACGTAGGAGGCGCACGGACAGAATAGCGGTCAACAGTCCCTATCTTCATTTAGCCACAAAACGCCAATTCATTCCAAGACCAGTTTTGGGCCAGGAAAGTCGGCACCCCGCGCCGACGTTCGCCCCGCCAAAATCGCCGATCCTTCGCGCGCGCATCTTCGGCCAAACTGGTCCGGATATTCCGTGGAAATCGATTTCTTCTCCTGAAGAGCCTTTGCCGAATCTTCCGATAAAGCCAGAGGAGAGTCGCCAGATTGGGCGATGCGCCAGCGCATTGGCGGCAGCTTTCCTCATTTCTGCAAGGGTCGGCACGCTCACTCCCGCGGGCGCGACTTCGCATCATTCATTAGGAGCAACGACCGATGTTCAGTTTCTCTCGGGGATTTCTGCGATCGTTCGGATTGCTCGTTCTGGCCGGGGGAATCGTCCAGCCTGTCGCCCTCTTTGCCCAGGCGCCCAGCTGCGTGGCACCTCCGCCTGCTGGTTGTTGCCCTCCGACGACTTGCTGTCCGCCCGCTCCATGTTGCGCGCCCTGTCCGCCGCCGGATATCTGCACATGCACGACGTTCAAACCGGTCTGTGATACCTGTTACCGCACTCAGCAGTGCGTCGGCTTTCATCAGGTTTGCAAGACGTGCTACCGCCAGGAGCCGTATTGCGTGACGGTCCCCGTGACCAAGGTCAACTGCGTCACGGTTGACGAAGGCTGCTGGAAAATGGTGTGGTGCCCGAGACCCGTCGTGAAGCAAATCCCATACACGGAATACCATCAGCAGGTCTGCAGCCGCTGTGTTCCCTACACGGTGACTCAGTGCGTGCCGCACGTGACGACGCAGATTATTCCGGAATGTCACGTGCGTTACGTCCCCTGCACTCACACGTACTTGAAGCCGCCGTGCACGCCGTGCGCTCCGTGCTCGTGCTGCCCGACAGCGGCTCCCTGTTGCGGAGCTCCTTTCCCGCTCTCGCAACAGATGCCCGCGGGCGGGTACGCCTCGCAGGGCATCGCCTCGGCCACGCCTAATTTGCCGCCGCAACCGTTTGCGAACGGCGAGCCGGACGTTGCACCGGCCTCGCAATATAACTCGGTTCCGGCCCAGCAGGCCGCACCAGCCTCACCCATGGTGACTCTGCCGCAGACGGAACTCGCTTCCGCCACCAACGTGACCGCCAATTCGTACAACGCCCAAGCGGCCGCCGTCTGGCAGGCCAGCCGCGGCTATTCGCATCCCTAAAGCTCCGGAATGCAAACTCGAACCACGCTCTCTGAGAGCGTGGTTTTTTTGTTTCTCTGGAAATTCCACTCGCGGAAGTCACGGCATAAACGGCGGGACCGGTTCCGCGTTCTTGCCGTCGAGCATCGCGGAAAGGTGCTGGGTCACCCCCTCGACGATGCCCGCGATCAAGATGCGGCCGGCCTCGGCGGTCGCCTGCAGCGGCTCGCGATCGGACTGATCGGCCAGCGCCTCGTGCCGAACGTTTTCTGGAAACGCGGCCAGCGCAAAGGCCGTCTCGAATTCCTGGGCGTGCCCGGGGAACCGGCCGGTCTTGAGGTGGGCCTTCGCGAGCTCGGCGGGCAGAAACTCCCAATACGAGCGAAACTGTAAGTTAATCCCGAAGCGTTGCTGAAACTGCCCCCAAATCCCTTGGCAGGGGGCAATGTTCCCGCCGTGACCGTTCAGCACCAGGATGTTCTTGAAGCCGGCGTGATGCATGCTCCGAATGGTGTCGTGCAACAGGCCCAGCCAGCTGCCGGGCATGGCGGAGAGCGTGCCCGGATGGCGCATGTGATGTTCGCTGATTCCCACGTTCATCGAGGGAGCGACGAGCACCCGCGGCGCGAGACGCCGGGCCACTTCGCCGGCAATGTAGAGCACGCTTCGCCAATCGTGCTCCATCGCCAGGTGCTCGAGGTGCTGCTCGGTGGCTGCCACGGGAATGATGCACCCCAAAAGTTCGCCCGCGCGCATTCGTTCGCGGAATTCGCGGCGGGTTAACTTCGGGAGCCAAATTTCGGCCTCGGAGCTCGACATCCGGCTGATTTCCTCAAGCAGAGCGCTCGCCCGCAAATTCGTCCCAACCCGCAAATTGGACTGATTCTATCGCGCCCTGTCAGGCGAATCGCGTTGCGCAGCCGGAGGGGTCGGATTTCATCGAATCAGATTGGGGGAAATGGCGATATTGAGGGTGTGCGGAGCGTTGCGCAGTTTGTATCGATGGTCCGTCAAAAAGAGCCGCCAGAACACATCCGGGAGATAGGGCTTTGTTATCCAATCAAACGTCAGGCCGCAACAACGGCGGGATGTCGGTGGAAGATTCGTTGAAGCTTCTCGCGGCAATCCTCGCGGCGACCGTCTTGGGCGTGAACTTGAGCATTGTCCGGCCAATGAAGGATCGGATGGAGGAACTCAAGCAAGAAATCGCCTCGATGCAGTCGGATATGCAGCTCTTGGTTGGCGAGCGGGACCAGGTTCGCAACACCAACGATCTGCTCTCGGGATTGAAGGCCCAGCAGACGGTGTTTGAAGAGGCCCGCCGCTCTCTCGCCTCGATGCGCCAGATGCGCGAGGAATTGACGGCCGAATGCCAGAAGACCGGCGAAGCCCTGGCATCGGTCGAAAAGCTGGTGGCGCTCCAACAGGGGGTGCTCCGCAATCGCGAATTGACCGAGCCCGCGACCAAGGCGCTCGAACAAGTCATTGCCCTCCAGAAACAGCTGATCGAGCAGAATGTGACGTCCGACGACGCGGTCGAGGCGGCAAATCGGCTGATCACGCTCAAGCGGAGTGTGATGGCCGAGGCCGCGGACGCCACTGCCGCCGAAGCCGGCCTGTCACAGTTGGCCAATCTGAAGACCCAGATCCTCGGACAGACGGAGAATCTGGCGACGGCCAACAGCCGCGCCAAGGCCCTTCTGGAGATGAAGGATCAGATTCTGGACCAGACGATCGATCTCAAGGCGGCCAGCGAAGCAGCCGAGGGGCTCCTGACGCTCAAGGACCAAATCCTGGTTCGTGGCGGGAACATCGCGGACGCCCAGCAGCACGTGAACCGCCTGATTGGACTGCGCGATCGCCTGGCGGAAAAGGCTCCCCAGATCGACGCGGCCGACCGCACCGCCACACAGTTGATTCAACTGCAGAAGAAACTCGTGGGTGAAAAGGCAAACCTCCCCGATGCTCTCAAGTCGATCGAAACGCTGATCGACATTCAGCACGAATTTCAGGACCAGGTGCATTCCCTCGATCGCATCCGTCGGGGCTTGATGGAATTCGTGCTCATGGAAAACACGGTGGCCCGCGCCGTTCGTAGCCTGCAGCCGCTGTTGGAACTGGGCAACCTCCGGAACCTCAACGAAACGCAACTGCGAGAGGTCGCCCGCTCGCTCTCAGCTCAAGAAGCGACGCGCATCGGCAAGAACGACGCCGAGCGAATGCCGGCCGGCAAAGACGCGGCACCGAGCCCCAACCCGACGAATCGCAACGAAAAAGTGGAGAAGGCCCGGACCGGCGAATCGGTCCCGTGGCCGACCGAGTCGAAGTAATTCTTCGACGATGACTTGCGCGTTTGTTGCGCGGGCAACAAGCGGCCCAGGTGTCTCGAGTCCGGCCGCCCTCGGGTTGTGAAAATGCACCGCCCCCACTATAAAGGGGCGGTCGTGTGCCCCGACATTTGTCCCGGGGCGCTGTGGGTCGCCATGCGTTTTCTGTTGGTCGATCGAATCCTTTCGTTGGAGCCTGGGCGGTCGATCACGGCGATCAAGAACGTGTCGGCGGCCGAGGAGTATCTGGCCGATCACTTTCCCGGCTACCCGGTGCTCCCGGGCGTATTGATGCTGGAGTGCCTGGTCCAGACGGGCGCTTGGCTGATGCGCTCGACGGAAGGCTTCCGCTATAGCACAATTCTGCTCAAGCAAGCCAAAGCCCTAAAATACAATAGCTTCGTGCAGCCGGGCCAAACCTTGACCGTCACGGCGGCGGTGCACGAGCGGGGAGAGCTCGAGTACGTTTTCAAGGGATCCGGGACGGTCGATGGAAAATCGACATTCAGTGCGCGGGTGACTCTGGAGCAATTCAACCTCGCCGATCGGAATCCGGCACTGGCCAAATCCGATCAGTCCCGCATCGAAGAGCTGCGGCGGCGTTTTGCCGAGATCTGGGCACCGCCGACTGACGAGGGAACCGGTTAACGTTGAAGGCCTTAGGCGGATGAAGCTGAGCGGGCGAGTGGCGATCGTGACGGGGGGCAGCCGGGGCATCGGCCGCGCCATCGTCTGCGGATTAGCCCGCGAAGGAGCCAGGGTCGCCTTCGCCTACCATTCCAACCAGCAGGCCGCCGACGAGCTGGTCGCAGAGCTCAAAAAGGAGGGACGCGAGGTCGTCGCTTATCAATGCGACGTGAAGCAGAAGAGCGCCGCCGATCAGCTCGTCGAAACGGTCCTGCAGAAATGGGAAAAGATCGACATTCTGGTCAACAACGCCGGCGTCATCCGCGATACGCTCCTGGCGACCATGAGCGAAGAGCACTGGAACGAGGTGATCGCGACGAATTTGAACGGCGTGTTCAATTTTTGCCAGGCGGTCACTCGGCCGATGATGTCGCAACGTTACGGCCGGATGATCAATGTCTCGAGCGTGGCCGCCGATTTCGGCAATCCGGGGCAGAGCAATTACGCGGCAAGCAAGGGCGGAGTGGACGGGTTCACCCGCTGCGTCGCGTCCGAACTAGCCAAACGAAACATTACGGTGAACGCCGTTGCACCGGGGTTCATCGAAACCGACATGACGATTGCCGTACGCAGCGCCGCGGGCGACCAGATCGTCAAGCATATTCCCGCGCGGCGCCTGGGCAAACCGGAAGACGTGGCCCACGCCGTCGTCTTTCTCGCCTCGGAGGAATCCGCTTACATCACGGGACAGGTCCTGCGAGTGGACGGAGGTCTGACACTGGGTGGGTTTTAGAATTGCATGGATTCTGAAACCGGGCGGATTCGGAATTTGAGAGCCACGGACGGCGGCATGCAGGCAAGCCGGTGCCATGATGCTGCCGCGAATTGAGTTCAACCGGAGGTGACGACTGATGCCGACCGAGAAAGAGATTTACGAGAAGGTCCGCGAAATCCTGGTCGATGCGCTGGGGGCCGACGAGTCCGAGTGCACAATGGACGCCACGCTGATGGGCGACCTCGGGGCCGAATCGATCGATTTCCTGGACATCGTCTTTCGGCTGGAAAAGGCGTTTAACGTCAAGATCCCCCGAGGCGAATTGTTCCCCGATAATTTCGCGGCGGCCGACCCAAACCTGACCAAAGATGGCTCCCTCACGGCGGCCGGTATCGCCGAGCTGCGCAAGCGCTTGCCTCACGCCGACGTCGACAAATTCGCCAAGGATCCAAAGGTCGAGAACATCCAGGATCTGTTCACAGTCGGCATGATCGTGAAGTTCATGGAGGCCAAGCTCGCCGCCGGCACCTGATTGACGTCAGATGTCTACTGCGGCGGCACTGGGGATGTGCCTCATGCGCTGGTTCTGGATCGACCGGTTCGTGGAATTTGAGTCGGGTTCGCACGCCAAGGCGGTCAAGAACGTCACGCTGGCTGAAGAGCATCTCCACGACCACTTCCCGGGCTTCCCCGTCATGCCGGGATCGCTGATGCTCGAGGGGATGGCCCAGACCGGCGGGATTCTGCTCGGCGAGAAGAACGGCTTCAATGAGATCGTGATTCTGGCCAAAGTCCCGCAGGTCACATTTCATAGCTGGGCCTGCCCAGGCGACACCCTGACGTACACGGCAAAACTCATGGACGCGCGGCCCGAGGGAGGAGTCGTCGAGTGCACGGCCCACGTCGGCGAGCGGCTTGTGGCCGAGGCGGAGATCCTGTTTAACCACCTCGATAAATCGAAGGCGGCCGGCTCGGCCGCGCTCGACCAGAAGAACTTCGTCTTTTCGATGGGTCTGCTGAGTATTCTGGACGTTGGAACAGCTGGCGACGGCAGCGCAGCGGCCAATTCTTGATCGAAATGTCGCGCAGTCCTACGGGGCGAAAAGCCGCGCTGGGACGCCGTGTGGCCTGACTGCCGCGCCCCGCTCTGAAGTGCGGCGCAATCTGGGTCGGCAGGCGGATTTACGTCAAATCTCCACCGGGGTTGGGACTCCGGTTGGCAATGTCAACGATCCGAGGTGGGTCATTCTTCCCGTCCAGGGGACCGATCTATTAGACTGGGATTCGCGCAGCTCCTTTATTGGGACCTGCATTGGCCGGTGATTGCGCCGCGTTGCCTGGTCGTGGAAGACTCGGGGCGGGACTCCCCGCGGTTTCCACATCCTTGGCGCACCATTCCGCCGCACACTCTCAGGGGTCAGATCGCATGAGACGACGCGTTGTCGTGACGGGGCTGGGTTGCGTCACTCCCGTGGGGAACGACGTTCCTTCGATGTGGAAGTCGTTGCAAGAGGGAGGCAATGGCGTCGGGAAGATCACCCTGTTCGACGCCTCGAATTTTCCGACCAAGTTTGCAGCAGAAGTCAAAAACTTCCGCCTCGAGGATCACTGCAAGGATGCCCAGCGGTTCGAGCTAGCCGGCCGCAACGTGCAGTTTGCCGTGGCCGCCGCCATGCAGGCAATCAAAGATTCGGGTGTGCTCGATGCACCGCTCGATCCAACGCAGTTTGGCGTGTACCTGGGAGCCGGCGAAGGGCAGCAGGACTTTGTCGTCTTCATGAACATGATTTCGCAGGCGCGAGCCAACGGTGAGCTGGATCTCGAACGCTTCACCAAGGCCGGCCTCGAGCAGCTCAATCCCAAGCGGGAGCTCGAGCAAGAGCCGAACATGCCTGCCGGCCACCTGGCCAACCTGTTCAACGCTCAGGGGCCGAATCTGAACTGCCTCACCGCGTGCGCCGCCTCCAGCCAGGCGATTGGCGAGGCGTCGGAGATCATTCGCCGCGGGGACGCCGACGTGATGCTCTCCGGCGGGTCCCACAGCATGATTCACCCGTTCGGCGTGACGGGCTTTAACCTGCTGACCGCCCTGTCGACGCGGAATTCGGATCCCACGCACGCGTCACGTCCTTTCGACAAGGATCGGGACGGATTCGTGCTGGGTGAGGGGGCGGGGATGCTCGTCCTCGAGGGGCTGGAGCGCGCCAAAGCGAGACGCGCCCGGATCTACGGCGAAGTTGTCGGATATGGCTCGAGTGCCGACGCCTGGCGCATCACCGATATTCATCCCGAAGGGCGCGGCGCCACGATGTGCATGAAGATGGCCATGCGCGACGCGGGACTTAATCCCGAGGAGATCGACTACATCAACGCGCATGGCACGAGCACGGCGGTGAATGATCGCGTCGAGACCATGGCCATCAAGCAGGCCTGCGGAGCCGCCGCGCCACGCATCCCGGTTTCCAGCGTCAAGAGCATGATGGGGCACCTGATCGCCGCTGCAGGCAGCGTCGAAGCTATTACGTGTCTCTTGGCGATTAAGGACGACGTATTGCCGCCGACGGTGAATTACCAAACGCCCGATCCGGATTGCGACTTGGATTACGTTCCCAATACGGCGCGCAAAGCCACTGTGCGGCGTGCGCTCTCCAACAGCTTCGGTTTTGGTGGACAGAATATCTCACTGATCTTTGCCGAGTACAAAGGCTGAGGCCGGAGCTCTTCGTGCTTTGGATCGTTCTCGGTATTCTCGCGGCATGGCTCGTGATTGACCTGGCCATCCGCGCGATTGCCGTGCTTGCCATCTTGCCGATATTGGAGCGTTCGCCGCCATTCGCGGTCGAGCCCACGGCTCCATCACCGACCGCGGAACCCGTCACGTTTACGAGCTCCGATGGCGTGACGCTGCGCGGGAGCCTGCATCTTCCTTCGAACGGTTCGCCGCAAGCCCTGGTGATCTTTTGTCCTGAGCTTGGCGGGGATCACTGGTCGGCAGGTTGGTACTGCCGGGCACTGCAGGCCGCCGGATTTGCCGTCTTCGCTTTCGATTTTCGCAATCAGGGCGAGAGCGACCGCCTGCCAAACTATGTGCCCATCCATTGGCTCACCGAATATGAAGTTCGTGACGCCGAGGCGGCGATCGATTACGCCAGTCATCGTCCCGACCTGGCAGGCTTGCCCATCGGATTGTTCGGCATTAGCCGGGGGGGATCGGCAGCTCTCGTGGCGGCGGCTCAATCCCCCGCAGTGCGTTGTGTCGCCTGCGAGGGGGTCTTCTCGATCAGCACCATGTCGTTGCATTACACGCTTCGCTGGTCTTCGCTCTATGTCCCGCCGTGGGCCATGCGGCTTTTGCCGATCTGGCATATCCGCGGAACGCTAGCGCTGGCCCGGTGGGTCAGCCAGCGTCGCCGGCACTGCGGTTACGTCGTGCTCGAAGATTGGCTGGGACGACTGGGTGATCGATCCATCCTGATGATCGTGGACGGCCGCGACACTTACGTCCTGCCGGAAATCAGCGAGACGCTCTTCGAGCGGTTTCCGCAAGCGACGAGTCGGCGCTGGCTGGTCAAAACGGCCAAGCACAATCTGGCCCGGGAGGTCGATCCCGAGGAGTTTGACGGCCGCATTGTCGAGTTTTTCTCCCAGATGGTCCCGCGGCCCTCCGTCCCCCGATCTTCCGCGGTTCCCAAACCCTGGCTTGAGCGCGTTCCCCGTTCGGTAGACCGGCCAGTCAGTTCGTGATTCGGCCGCCGGCCTCCAGTCCGCCTCATCTTGAGCCATTTTCGGGGTTTAAGTACGATCCGCCCCCCACGATCGATTCGCGCGCGGAGCTTTGCAGGGGACATGCCGCTTCGCCACTCGAGAGGCCGATGGACTATCAGCTTAAGCCGCTCGGAAAGACCTGCTCGCGAACCGGAAAACCGCTGGTTCCTGGCGACGTGTGCTACTCGGCGGTCGTCGAAAAGGAGAACGAGTGGGTGCGTCTCGATTTCTCGGCCGCGGCCTGGAGCGGGCCGCCGACGGGGGCACTCGGTTATTGGCGGCTGACGGTCCCCGAAGCCGATCGGTCGCACCGGCGGGCTTTGGACCCCGACGCTTTGTTGCGACAGTTCGAGCAACTCTCGGAAGACGCCAATCCGGGGAGAGAGAAGTTTCGCTACGTGTTGGCCTTGCTGCTTGTCCAGCGTAGGCGCTTGCGCATCACCCAAACGCGGACCGATCTTGAGGGTGCGATTCTCGAGCTTACTGGTCTGCAAGGCGAGGGGCCGTTTGAAGTGCGAGATCAACAACTTTTGGAATCGGAGATTACCGCCCTGCAGCGGGAGCTCGAGACCAGCATCATGGCGGAGCCCAAATAGCGGTCAACTTGCGGCTCCCGCAACGAGCCGCGGAACAGGCGGCCGCAGAGAAACCACGGACACCCACGCGATGGATCGCGATTCCCTCCGAGAAGTTGCAAGAGACACGGCAGGTACGCAACCGCCGACCGCCGGCGGGGTTTTCTTTGCGAGCGTCGCGACTCTCGGGCTGTTATTGGTGTCGGGATGTTCCATTCCCGCTCCGTTCACACGTAACGATTTCGGACCGTCGCTGCCGGCGAATGCGTCGGCCGAACAGATTGTGCGACGCGTCAACGTCAACATCGAGCCGCTTGTTGCCTGGCGTTCCAACGACGTGCGGATCTCCGGACAGAGCATGCCGGTGCACCTGGGCGGGCAGATCGCGGTCGAGCGGCCGCGCAACTTCCGCCTGACGGCCGGCATCCTCGGCATGGACGAAGAAGCGGACTTTGGCTCCAACCACGACTGGTTCTGGTTTTGGGTTAAACGGGGCAACGCGAACGGCCAGCCAAGTTACGTCTACCAGGCGCGCCACGAAGACGTGCCCAACTCGCAGATGCTTTCGCAGATCCCCTTTCAGCCCGATTGGCTGATGGAGGCGCTGGGCGTCGTTCCGGTCGACCCACAGCACGTGACCCTGCGTCTGGAGCGCAACAGCCAGTACATGAATTTGATTTCCGAGCGACTGTCACCATCGGGCCAAACTGTGAAGAAAGTAATCCGCGTCGATCTCCGCCGCGGCGTTATCCTGAGCCATAGTTTGCACGACCTCAACGGCAACCTGATTGCCCGAGCGCGGCTCGATCAGCATTTCCGCGACAAGCAGACGGGGATCATCATGCCCCATCTGATTGCGCTTGAATGGCCGCAAGCGAATCTGAAAATCAATCTCGAAATTGGACAAATCGACGTCAACCCGACTGCGATTCCCCCTGGGAATTGGCAAGTGCCAAAGAAGCCGTACTACCCGCCATTCGACATCGGGGCTCTGTCGCGGAGGCAAACGCAGACGGCGGTCGCCGGTGTCCGCGGCGACCAGATCGACACCGCCTCGTCCACGGTCGCCGAACCTTCTGCCGGTGGCCCGCCCCCGCAGTTTGGGGCACCTTCTCCGCTTGCCAGTCCCAATCGAACGCCTACTGGCCGGAGTGGCGCCGCTGGAACCTGGCCGGAAGCCGACGGAGGCAGCGAGTGGAATCAACCGCTGCAGGCTTCGCCTGCCGCCGCGCCCGGTGCAGCGCGCGGCCAAATTAGTCCATTCGACCCAGATGCGTCGATGCCTCCGACGGCAAAAGCGTCCGCATCGACTTCTCCGAAGAGCGCGACGGCGGACAATCCGTTTGCCGATCCGCCGGTCGCGGGATCGCAATCGCCGCCTCACCCGAGTCCGGCAAGCCCGGCCTTGAGCACCTCCGGCTCGAGCAACGGCGATCCGTTCGAATCGCTGCCGCACTGATCGCGATAACGCCGCCGCGAGGTCGCGGACGGGCCCGCGACCCGGCGATGTTGCGCTCGCCGATCCGCAGAATGCCCAAGTCGCTTCTAACGCTCTCCCGAGCTTGGTACAACCGCCGGTATGTCCGGCGAGGTCTTTTATCGGGACCCAAGAGCGCCGCGTGACGTTCAGGGGCCCTTCCCCGTCGACACGCTCCGGGAGTTTGCGCGCGACGGCCGGTTGCGGGTTTACGACCAGGTCTCGCTCGACGGGCAGGCCTGGATGGCGGCAACCGATTTTGAGCCGCCCCTTTTCCCCGAGGCGACTTTGGCAGGCGCCGCATACCAGCCATCGTGGCTCCGCTGGGTCAGTCGCGTCGGACAGTGGTTCCGCACCGGCGCCGTAGCCGTCTGGGAACACCTCAAGCGGGTCGCGCTCTTTTATTGGTCGAACTTCCCTGAACTGCGGCAGCTCACCACCGAATATTTCACCTTTCTGCAGGACGTGGGGAGCCGCAAGGAGCTGCGCGTCTCTGCCGAGGACCACAACGACCACGTTTATCTTTACGGCGATCGCTGGACCGCCGAGCTGCCCGACTGCTGCGTCGTCTGCGGCGAAGACGCGGATTGCGACTGGAACAGCGAACATCGCAGCGTGCCCGATCTTTCGTGGGCCCTCTTGGCTCCGATCATCGGGCTGCTGTGCGGTATCGCAGGCTGGATCTTTACCTGGAGTGCCGAAGGCCGCTGGCTGATTCCGCTCGGCTTGTTGGTCGGGTTTCTCGTCGGCTACCAGACGCGGCGCGAAACCGTCGTGGCCATCCGCTTCCGCCGCTGCCGCGAGCATCTGAACCGCACGCGGATTCCCACGCTGCGAACGTTCCGCAAGACGCTGATCATCGGCGTGGGAGATCGCAAAGTCTGGCGGCGGTTTTACTACGGCGACCGGGGGATGGAAACGCCCTCCGTTCCCCCGGACTTCACGAAGATGAAAGAAGAGCTTCCACCCAGTCATCAAGAGCATAAGGAAGGCGCCGGAAAACCCAGCTACCCAACGATTCCGCTGGTGGGCGACGATGATATGGATCCCAATTCGCGCTGACCCCTCTTTTCCCGGTAAACACCTCTGTGACGGACCTGCTCATGGGCTTCAGAATCCTGATTCTCGCCTCGTTGACCTGCGCATCAGCGATTGCGGCGGTCCGGGCAGACGAAAAGCCCGAGTCGCTCTTTGTCGCGCGGCCTCTGACTCGGCCGGGCGAATTCACGATCGGCATCGAAGGGCCGAACTGCGATGCGCGGGGCAACATTTATGCGGTCGACTTTCGAACCGAGGGAACGATCGGCATCGTTACGCCCGAGGGCAAGGGGGACGTTTACGTCACGCTACCCAACGGGAGCGACGGCAACGGAATCGTCTTCGATCGCAAAGGGAACATGTACGTCGCCGATTACACCGGTCACAACGTGCTGGTAATCGACCCGGTCACTCGGAACATCCGCGTTCTGGCTCACGAGCCGCGGATGGCCCAGCCCAACGACCTGGCGATCTCACCCGACGGGACGATCTGGGCAAGCGACCCGAACTGGAAATTGCAAACCGGCCGCGTGTGGAGAATCGATCCGGACGGGCAGGTCACGCTGGCAGCCGATCGTCAGGGAACCTCGAACGGCATCGAGGTCAGCCCAGATGGAAAGACGCTCTACGTCAACGAGAGCGACCAGAAGAACATCTGGCGCTTCGCAATCCAGCCGGATAAATCACTTGCCAACCGCACCTTGATCCGCCGGTTCACCGACCACGGCTTTGATGGCATGCGATGCGACGTCGACGGAAACCTCTACATTGCCCGTTACGGCAAAGGGACAGTCATCAAAATGACGCCGCAGGGGGAAGTGCTCCGTGAGATCGACGTGCTCGGCAAGCGGCCCAGCAATGTCTGTTTCGGCGGGCCGGACGGGCGGAACGTCTACGTTACAGAAGTCGAGCACACGCGGCTGGTGACCTTCCGGGTCGATCGACCGGGCCTGGCCTGGCAGCGGTTTCACGAGGTCAAATGAGGCCGGGAGAGCGCAGCTTCCGGCGCGGACGTCACGCCGTCGACTAGGCGTGTTTGACCCCCAGCAGGAAATTGATGTCTTCGGAGGTCAGCTGGCCCTCCTGTGGCACGAAGATTTCCTCGGCGGCCTGATCCGCGTCGATGACTTCGGTGACCAGGATGTCCGGCGCGTCGACCAGCGAGATGATCTCGGGTGGAGTCGAGCCGGCGATTTCAATTGTCGGACGGTCGTAAGCATCCGGGCTGGTCCGCAGCACGCGACCGATCTGCCCGGTGTTCAGCCGAACGTACGCTCCGAGCGGGTAGAGTGAGACTGTGCGCAAAAAGCAGCGAATCGTGTGCGGATCGAACAGGCCGGCCCGGGCATCCGAGAGAATCTGCACGACGGCGTTATAGAGCGAGAAGGCGGGGCGGTGCGGGCGGGGCGACGTCAGCGAGACGTAGCTGTCGCAGACGCCCGCAATGCGGGCCAGCGGGTGAATTTGAACGCCGGCTTTCTTGCGCGGATAGCCGCTCCCGTTCCAGCGTTCGTGAATCTGGTAGGCCACGGTCCGGGCCACGAGCGGAAATTCGATTGTCGAGAGCATGTCGAACACGCGGCCCGGCGTCCGCTTGATCTCGGCAAATTCCACCGCAGTCAGCTTCCGCGGCGCTTCGCAAAGCTCCCGTGCCGCGTCGGTCGCCCGGCAGCGAGAAACGAGGCAACCCATCGCGAGCCACCGCAGTTCTTCCCGCGTGTGGCCGGCCATGGCGCCGACTGCAACGGCCAGTTGCGAGACGCGCACACAGTGTTCGGTGGCCGCTTCGCTCAGCTGCGGCTCGATCGAACCCTTGATGAACAAATCCATATCCACGGAGAGCTGGTCGATCGACTCCTGCCCGATCTCGTCGAGCACGCCGGCGTCGAAACCGCCCTGGTTTTCCAAGAGCGAATAGACATTGGAGAGCTTTTCCGCCTGCGCCCCGCGGAGTTTCTGCACCGACTGGGACAACTGCGCCGACCAGGTCACTTTGGCAGCGGGTCGGTTGATCGGAGGAGCCACTTTGTCGGCCTTGATCGCCGGCGTCGAGGCAGCTTTGCGCGGCCGGGACGCTCGGGCTCCCGGCGCGCGAAGCACCGAATCGGCAAACCGCCGCTCGATGCGAATCTGCTGGATGCCGCGGTTGCGTAGCTGTTCGATTTGCTCTTCCGTGACGCAGACACCCGCCTGCAACAGCAGCACGCTGCCGTCGTTGTCCTCGTAGATCGGCCCGCCGAGGGTCGTCCCGGGGTAGAGCCGGTCGATCGAGAAAGTGATCGTTTGGCTGTTCGTCGTCATTCTCAAACGCTCACGGCCGAGTTGGCGAGGTGTTGGTGCAATGTCACGTAGTTGGCAAGGTTGGGGATTTGTTCACGCAGCTGTCCATCGACCGATTGCGCGAGCACCGTGATATCGAGCTTGAAGTTTTCACTGACGTATTGACAGAGCTTGGGAATGTGGGCCGTAGACGGCGACAGCACCGAGGGAAGCCACGACGTCGCGGCAAGTGCGGGCAGCGCCGTTGGACGCAGCGGTTCCAGTGCCCAAATTTGGACTGGTCGGTGATGTAACAAAGCGCAGCAGATCAAGTCGTCGGGAAAGCCCCAGTTCAGCATCAGATAGGCGGCGCAGTCGGCGTGAGTGCACCCGAACTTCTCGGCTTCCAAGTCCGTGAGCTCGACTTCCCCGGCTGTCAACTGCTTCATGAAGCCGGCATATTCGGCCACGTGCTGCTTCGTGAACGACGGCAAGATGAAGTCCTGAATCAGGGCGCCCGCGAAAGCCAGATCGGTGTCGCGACGGGTTGCCTTCGCGATTTCACGCGCCAGCAGTGCCCGTTCCATCGCCGAGATGCAGAACAGATGCCCCAAGATCAGCGGCGATTTGGTCTTTCGCATCTGCTGTTCAAGCACCGTGGTCGTCACAAACAGGCGGGTGTTCTTTACGCCCAGCAGGGCCACCGCCTGTCGGACCGTAGCCGCCTTATTCCGCAAGCCGGTCGCTGCAGAGTTGACGTGCTTGAGCAAGTCGACGGTCAGGGACGGATCTTGCTCCAGCACTTCGCAGAGGTCGGCTGCAGTGCAATCCGGCTCTTGGGCGCGCTGGCAAATCAGGGACACGGTGTGCGGGAGTTTCGGCACTTCAAGCCTGGGCGGTAAGGGGGGTTTTTCCCCTTTGCCCATAACTTGCGCGCGGAGATGTTTCCAGTCGATCATAGGTCCCTCAGACGCTCCGAATTGCCACGAGCTTCGGATTCTCGTCAACGAATATAAGTTTTCTTTATCGAGTCGGCTTTGAGAACTCGACGACGCAAGTCGATCGGGATCGCGCCCGTGCAGCTTTCGTCGATTCTCACGAATGACGGGCGCAGCGCGGGCCTCGGCAAAATTGGTGCGACTGATCGAATCGTAAAGACCGGAGTCGTGCGCACCCCGCTCGCCGCCACCACCCACACAATCGAACACGGGATTTGAAGAGTGGCGGGCGGAATCGGAGCGAAAGCAGATGCCGATGCCGGAGACTCCCGCGGCAAAGGCTGCGCGAGAGGGTCCGCGACCTCGTGGCTAGTCCGCCGGCTCGAGGACCGAACCCTCCAGGCAGGCCATGCGGTGATAGAGCCCCTGAGCCTCACAGAGCTTCAGATAGGGCTCCGGGATCACGCCCAGCGTGTCGTCATCCCATTCCACAAAGTACTTGGTATGCGGCTTCTTCCCAGAGGTTTCGACGATCTTTCCCGTCCAGCCGCCGCAAACGACGTCGGGAAATTCGGGCATTGTCGTTCCCGCCTTCACGCGGACGAGGACTCCTACCGCCAGTTCGTCGTGCGATTTCTTGCTCACCATGGTCGATCTGCGTTTGGAAGTCGCATCGGGCCGCTGGGGCACGATCCTTGGAAACTCGTCCGAGATCCTTGAGAGTCAAGCGCCGCGTCGCGAGCGTGAACCGTTTTATCCCCGCTACGCTTAAGCAGTCTGGCCGGTTCCGTCGGCGGCGGCCCGAAATGTCCTCCGGGGCGCCCTTAGTGTACCGTGGATGAAGTGTAAGAAAATCCCGCTCGGCTGCCGAGGCTTCGTGGTGGATCTGCTCCCCGCGGTGAAAAAATGGTTAAGAGCTCGCAGTGCCGGGCAAGTCGCGATGTTTGCCGGACTGGTCGTCAGCCTTGGCATCCTCGTGTGGCCGCAAAATCGGGGTTCCACCTGGCAGTCGGTCAGCGGGCTTGCTTTCTCTCCGGACAGTAAACAACTGGCGATCGGCGTCTACAGCGGCCGCTTTCGCTCGCTGCGCGAGCGCTGGTATTTTTCGGACATTTACCACACGGTGATGCTGGCCGACGCGGCTGACATCGAGCATGCCAGCTTCTTGAGCCGCGACAGCCGTCCGGGCATTTTCAATATCCTGCCAGAAGTTTTCATCGGGCCCTCCGTCGCGTTTTCGGCGGATGGCAGCGTGCTCGTTTCGTCCGCCTTCGAAGGGGAACTGAACTTCTGGGATACGGCGAGACGGCGGCGCCTGTTTACCCAAAAAACCGAGCAATTGCATTTGCGCACGCTGGCCTCGCTGTCGAAAGGCGATCAGTTTGCCGCGGCCTTTCGGCAGCACGCGTTGGTAGGCAACTTTGGCGATGCCTCACCGCTGCGGACGCTCGAAACCGGGGTGAACATCCTCTCGCTGGCGCCGGCGCCCGATGGTTCGCGATTTGCAATCGGCGGTCTGGGCTCGTTGGATCTCGAAGTTTGGGACGCTGGAACCGGAAAGCTGGTGGAGCGGCTCGAAGCCCCCGAGCAGGCCAACTCGGGCGATTTGCCCCCCAACATTCCAGCATTAGCCTGGCTCCCGGATGGCAAGACGCTGGTTGCCGCGAACGACAAAACCGTCGAGCTCACCGACCTCGCGACTCGCAAAGTGACCGATGTGCTCCCGGAGCGCCTGGTGCTGACGCTGGCTGTGTCGCCCGACGGGAATCGCCTGGCGACGGGACGCTTCGACGGCGTGACGATCTGGGATCTGCCCGAGCGAAAGAAAACAGCGATCCACCTGAGCGTGCCGGCGGTCGAATCGGTCAAGTTCAGTCCGGACGGTCGTAAGCTGGCTGTCGGGTCAACTGATGGTACGGTGCGGATCTGGAACCTCCCGAATTACAACCTCTCGGGCGTCTGGACCTTCACGCGCCCCAACGACGCAGGCTTTGACCAATTCTTGAGACTAATTCCGCTATTGGCCTGGATTGGCGTGTGGATTTATTTGAGACGCTCGCGGCGGGCTTCTCGGCCAGAGGTTCTACCGCGCGTCTAATTCAGCCATATTTGGACTGCTTGCGGCTGGCTGCTGAAAAGCAGCGGCGGTCTGGCGCGCGATTTTTCGATTTTTCAGCGACGAACCGGGTGCGTACGTGCCGATCAATAAGCAGCCGACCGCCGTGGCCTCTCGATCGAGGCCCGACGACGGAAGATCAGGAGCCCTATCCAGAGGGCGACGGAAGAGCCGGAGCCTGGCGAAGATCGAAACGCTGAAGAGACTGCAACAGATTCGGCTGAAACGCGGCCGAAAAAGACAGGGCTGAGAACAAGCCTCTCGCAAACGTTCCGACGGAGGTGCCAAACCCAAACTGTGGACCCGGGTCAACACGGGTGAGTGCCAGTCACTACCCGATCCGCGTCCTTCTCAAAGCGACTCCACCGTCGCAAACTCCGAGAGGTTTGATAAACAAAACCGCGGGTCTCGCGAAGACCCGCGGTTTTTTCTTGCGCGCGGCGGCGCGTATACTGAAGGGCGATGTCCCACCCAATGCGATTTGCCGCGCTCGCCGCCACTTTGTGCTGGGCCGCGTCCGCTGTTGCCGGTGAGCCAGGCAAAGACCTGCTCACCAAGGCTCAAGCACACTTCGTCAAGGGACGTTACGAGGAAGCGGAGGAGGTGTTTCGCAAGGCCGCCGACGCAAAGGCCGACCCAGTGTCGGTGGCCCTCGGCATCAGCCGCGCGAAAGAGGCAGTCGGCGCTTGGGAGGATGCGGAAAAAACGATCGTCAATGCCCTCAAACAGCAGTCGGCGCAGCCGCGACTCCTGGCTCGACTGGCGGAGCTGCAACTTGCGCGCGGCCGGCTTGCGGACGCCGAGAAAACCGCCGAAGCGGTTGTGGCCGAGGCGCCCGACAATGCCACGGCTCGGTTCGTCCTAGCCGACGCTTACGCCCAAACGGGACGTTTTCCGGAAGCGAACGCCGGTTATCGTTGGTTCATCCGCTTTTATAACGCGCGTCAGCCCGAAGATGCGGCAACTTTGCTCCTTGTGGCGCGCGGCTCGGTGCAATACGCGCGTTGGAATCACAACACGCAGATCTTCCATTTCGTGGTTAACACGCTTTGCCCGGAC
>DASPSM010000161.1:0-3146 GCA_035623955.1 Planctomycetaceae bacterium | reverse complement strand
CGCGAGCTGGCCGAGTTGGGCCAGATCGCGTGGTTCGATTTCAAGATGTCGACCGTGCCGATGCTCGACGCCAAAGAACGGCACGCGCTCGTTGAGTCGCTGGGGGCGGCCCTGCGGAGAAAGCCGCAGACTTACTTCAAGCTGGCGGAAAACTTCGGCCGCCTGCTCGAATCGCTTGGCGACGGCGAAAACGCTGCCGCTGCCTACGAGACGTTCGGCGATATCCTGAGCCAGAACCTGGATGAAGAGATCCACAATTACGGCGAGATGCTGAAGACCGGAGGCGTGCGGCGGGCCCACTTGCTGACCGGCGAGAAGATCAAGATCTCGGGCAAGACAGTCGACGGCAAACCGTTCGATATCAGCCAATACAAGGGGAAGGTGGTGATCGTCGATTTCTGGGCGACGTGGTGCGGGCCGTGCCTGGCCGAGCTGCCCAATATCAAGAAGCTTTACGAGAAGTACCACGCGCGGGGGCTGGAAGTCGTGGGCGTCAGCCTCGACGACAGCGGTCCCGAGCTGGCCAACTTCCTCAAAGACAACGACCTGCCCTGGCGGATCCTGCATCATGACGGACCGCAACAACCCGAAGGGAAGAAGCGGGGCTTTTCCGACCCGAACGCAGAGTTCTACGGCATCATCGGCATCCCGGCGATTTTCCTGGTCGATCGGCACGGGAAGGTGGTTTCCCTCGATGCCCGGGGCGAGCAGCTGACGACTCTCGTGGAAGGCCTGATCAGCGGCACGGGGACTCTCACCAGGTAGCCCGATCTGCGGCGCCAGGTTCCGCGCGCACTACTGCGCGAACGCAGCAAGAGCCGCCGCGACATTGACCTCGGTCAAAGCCCTTTGCGCGCGAGGCAATGTTGGACTGCGCGCCCGGATTTCGTTTCGCTCATCGAGCCGCGGTCCGCCTGCCGAGTCTATCCAAGGCATACCGTTTCTAGCGGTTGCGCGTGGCGTAAGGATTGCGCCGGCTGCTGCGGCTCTTTTGAGGCATGGAAGCGTGAGTCTTGCCGTCGCCAACCGATGGGCGGCCCCGGGTCTGCGCAGAGGAGGGCGCACGCGCAGCGTCCTGTGCGGCGTGCTGAGCGTCTTGTTGGCGGCCTCGGGATGTACGACCGCTCCGCACTCGAACCTCATTGACTGGGTGCATAACGGCTTCAAGGTTGGGCCCAACTACTGTCCGCCGTCGGCCCCCGTCTCCTCCAACTGGATCGATGCCGCCGACGGGCGCGTGCGCGTCGATCCGGCGCAGGACTGCGCCTGGTGGACCGTCTTCAACGACGCCACGCTCGACGGGCTGATCGAGTCGGCCTATCGGCAGAACCTCGATCTGCGCGCGGCGGGCGCCCGGATCCTCGAGAGCCGCGCGCAGCGGAACATCGCCATCGGCAATCTCTTTCCCCAGACGCAGAACGCGCAGGCCAACTACGTGCACGGTCAGATCAGCAAGAACCTGGGCCTGCCCGTCCCCAGTCCGCTCAACGTCTGGGCCGACGGCTTCAATCTGTCGTGGGAGATTGACTTCTGGGGACAGTACCGCCGGCAGGTCGAGGCGGCCGAAGCCGACCTGAATGCGTCGAACGAAGCGTACGGCGACACGCTGGTGATGCTGCTGTCCGAAGTGGCGACCAACTACGTGCAGCTGCGCACGTACGAGCAGCGTCTGAAATTCGCGCGGGAGAACGTCGAAATTCAAAAACGGACGCTGGGCCTGGCCGAGGATCGTTGGAAAACGGGGCGTTCGACCGAGCTTGACGTCCGCCAGGCCCGCACGAGCCTCTCGCAGACCGAGGCGCTGATTCCCCCGCTCGTTGCCGGACGCCGCCAGGCCGGCAACCAGATCTGTGTGCTGTTGGGGATGGCGGTGCGCGACTTCGCGGCTGAAATGGTCTCCGGACCGATCCCGAGCGCCGCTAAAGAAGTGGCGGTCGGAGTTCCGGCCGACCTCGTCCGGCGGCGCCCCGACGTGCGCCGCGCCGAGCAGCAGGTGGCCGCCCAGTCGGCCCGCATCGGCGTGGCCGAGGCCGATCTGTATCCGCAGCTGGCAATCAACGCGTTCGTGGGCTTCATCGGCAACGATTTTCGCCAGTTGTTCGAGTCGAGCAGCTACACGGGGCTCTTCTTCCCGAGCCTGACGTGGAAGATCCTCAACTACGGGCGAGTCACCAACAACATCAAGCTGCAGGACGCCAGGCTCGACGAGGCGGTCTATCAATACCAGCAAAGCGTCCTCAACGCGGGACGCGAGGCGGAGGACGCCTTGATCGGTTTCCTGCAAGCGCAGGAGCAGGCCGCCCGACTCGAGAAGGCCGTCAGCGACGCGCAGCGCTCGGTGGAGCTGGTGACGCTGCAGTTCGAGGGGGGCGTGACCGACTTCAATCGCGTGTTCCAGACGCAGACGACGCTGGTCAACCTGCAAGACCAGCTCGCCACAACCCGCGGGAATATCGCGCTCAATCTGATTCAGCTCTACAAGGCCCTGGGCGGCGGCTGGCTCTGCTTCTGCGACAACCAGGGCCTGCCCCCGGCTCCGGCGGTGCAAGCATCGTTCGGCGGACCGAAGCCTGCTTCGAGCGTGCCTCCCGCCCCGGTGGTGCCGCCCGCTCAGCCCGCGTCCCAAACTCAGCCCGCGTCGCTCCCTCAAGCAGCGCCGGCGCAGCAGCATTCTTCCGCGCCGGCCCCCTCCAATCAGTGAAACGCCGGGGTGCCTGGGGTCGGCGTCTTCGCCGCCCCCAGCGCGTCGAGAACTGGGGGCGAGCCTGGCGGCTCGACCCCAGCCACCCCGCCGGTGCCGGTTCCATCCACTCAGTGAAACGCCAGGTTGGGGCCGGGTTGGGCCCCCCTCACCCCCAACCCCTCTCCCGCGAGGGAAGAGGGGAGAAGATTCGCGTGCACCGCCATTTGGAGCAAAGGGCACCAACGCTGGCACTCTTCCCCCCTCGCCCCTTGCGGGAGAGGGGCTGGGGGTGAGGGGCATCCGCCCGGCCACTGTCTCGGAATCGCGCAGGGTCATTAGGTCGTGCCAGGCGAGTCGGTTGCGCCCGTACTAGGACTCGGATCGTGACCGGGCTTGATATATTCCATTATGGGAATATGATGTTGGGGACGGAGCGCGACTCGGCCCGGGCATTCGACTGGTT
>DASPSM010000143.1:0-3592 GCA_035623955.1 Planctomycetaceae bacterium | reverse complement strand
CATTTAGAACGCATCCAAGTGCACCAGGAGCTGCAATGAAACCACAGCAAGATCGAGCAATCGCATGGCTACTCGACGGCGACCCCGCCATTCGCTGGCAGACGCTGCGAGATCTGGTGGGGGCGCCGCAGCGCACGGTCGAGCGCGAGCGGCGAAAGATCGCTCGCAGCGGATGGGGTGCGCGGCTGCTGGCCAAACAGCACGCGAATGGCCGATGGGCAAGCGGGCAAACGACCGACAAGGGCCTTTATTCGCCCAAGTGGACGTCGACGACTTACACGATGCTCACGCTGCGCGACTTCGGCCTGCCGCCGAGCGGTCGCACACGGAAAGCCTGCCGAGTGCTGCTCGACCAGGGGCTGCGGCCCGACGGCGGCATTAATTACGGCATCTGGGCCGATTGGCTGAAGCGGGGCGAAACGTGCATCACCGGGATGGTCCTCTCGATCCTCTCGCATTTCGAGTACGACGACGAGCGGCTCGACACGGTCGCGGACCACTTGCTCGAACAGCAGATGCCCGACGGCGGCTGGAATTGCCAGCGGCCGATGGGCGCGACGCACTCGTCGGTGCACACGACGATTCTCGCGCTCGAGGGGTTGCGATTTTACGAGTTGCACCGCGGCCGGCGCGTGAAAGACGTGCGCGCGGCCCAGCGCCGCGGCCGCGAGTTTTTGCTCGAACACCGGCTTTTTCGCTCGCACCGTACGGGCGAGATCATCAAGCCGGTGTTCATTCGCTTCGCCTTCCCGCCGCGATGGCACTACGACATCCTGCGGGCGCTCGACTATTTCCAGGCCGTCGATGCCCCGCGCGACCCGCGGCTGTCCGACGCGATCGAGATCGTCGAGCGCACGCGGCAGGAAGACGGCCGCTGGACGCTGCAAAACTCGTACAAGGGGAAGACGTACTTCGAGCTGGAACGCCGCGGAGCCCCGAGCCGCTGGAACACGCTCCACGCGTTGCGCGTGCTCAAGTGGTGGAACGCCTAAACCCACCTCCTGCGCGCAGGATCATCTGTGAAGACCCCTCACCCTGCCCTCTCACCATCAGAATGGGGCGAGGGTTTTTGAGGACGACGCCGCTGTCCCATTCCGTGTGTTTAGCGATCGCGTCTACACTACGGGTGGCCCCGGTTGCTCGCAACCGGGATGCCGCAGGCAGAAGAGGTAGCAGGCAAACATCGCGAACCTCTTGCCGCTGCGCGGCCCCGTTTGCGAACAAACGGGGGGGTGATCGCTCGCCGAACGCTAAACGCGTAACCCGTTCCGATGGGTGAGGGCGGTTTGGGATTGCCCAAACGACGCGAGCACACGTGCTCACGGCGGACCGAACAGGCCCCATTCGGTTTTCATCCAGCGTCGCCAGGCGTTCAGGCCGAATAGCAACGCGACGAGCGCGAAGGGCAAAGCGACGCGCCAGGGGCTCGCGCCGATTTGCAAGAATTGGACTGCCGACGTCATCGTCGCAATCAGCAGCAGCACGCCGAAAATGCCCAGAAAGCCCGCCAGCAGCCGGTGCCGCAGGGTCAATAGCCACAGCCCGCCGGTAATCAAGAGCGCGGCTGACAGGACGATCACCAGAGTTCCCGACCAAATCATCCGCATGCCCAGCGGCCAGGTGAGCGCGACGCCACAAAAGATCAGGGTCGTGAAGAGCACGGCCAGAATCCCCAGCGCGTCGAAGGCGTACGCGGCGAATGCAGACCGGGTCAGTTGGCGGCGCGTCCGGGGATAAAGCAGCTCGACGGAAAAAACCTTTCGCCGCTGCCACCAATTGGAAAACGTGTGCGACAGCGCAATCAAGCAGCCGGCTCCTAACAGCAGCAGGACAAACGCGGTCCACAACTGCGGCAGGGGAAAATAGAACTGCAGCGCGACGACCAGCGCCACCGGCACCACGATCCGTACCAAAACAGGAAGCAGCAAGTCGGGATTGCCCGATTGCATCGCGTGGATCTGCCACAGCCACCGCGGCATGAGGCTCGGCCTGCGGAGGCGCTCCAAACGACGGCCGAAGCGGCCGCTGAGCAGGCCATGCTCGATCCGTCGTTTCTCGAAGTCCTGCAGGGAAAGGATCGCCGTCGCACCGGTTTCGTTCATCCCGACGCAGTACGTCGGTATGGCGACCAGGGCCGCCGAGCCGAGCGCCGCGCCAATTACCGCAAACCCCACGGCCATCCGAGGCAATTCGCCGAGCAGGAAGCTTTCCAAGATGTAGGGGCGCGCGATAAAGATCGCGAGACAGGCGGCAATGGCCAGCAATAAGATGATTCCACTCCACGCGCCGAAGCCCGTCGCTGCCGGTTGATCGCCGACGACTTGTGGGGCGCGCCGCCAAGGGAGTCTTGATAGCGAAACCGCGCGAAATTCGAACGCGCTCCACGCTCCCCAGGCAAACACTTGAACCGCCGCCGTTGCCCAGAAGTCGGATCCGAACAACCGCGCGATCAACGAGGCGGCCACGATCCCGGTAGCGGCGATCGCCAGCGGAATCAGCAAGTGCGGCACAACGAAGCCGGGAACCGTGCGCGCGTGCGGCAGCGAAAACACCGCCTGCGTCTGCTGCAAGACGGCGCCCCCCAAAGTCAGCGTCGCGAGGAGCAAGAAGATCGTCGACGCGAGCCGGGCCCCGTTGAGTTCCAAATGCCACACGCGGATCCCCGGCAACTTTGCACACGCCCGGCCAAAGTCGACCGGATTGCCGTAACCGCCGAGGTAGATGGATTCCAATTCCGGTAGTTTATGGAGCGATCTCTCCACGGCAGCGAGGTTGTCGCAGAACGCGGGAGCCGGGAAGAGATTCGCGTAGGTGCCGAATCCATCTCTTACAATCAGCGCCCGGACGTTTCGCAAATTCGCCGCCTGACCTTTGCGGCCGATCACGTCCGTGGCCGGATTGACTGCGTCCGCCGGGAGGAGAAACCTCGGGCAATCGATGTAAGCATCCTTCGGGGTAATCGGCCTTAGGTATCCGCTCGTCAACACGCATGCATACGCAAACGCCCACAGCCACAACAAGCGGCGGGTCGTCCAGGCGCGGATGACGACGGCCAGGCGGCTAAACAAGATGCAGCTCCATGAAGATCTCTTCCAGATTCAGATCTTCCACGGAAACGTCGGCATTCCAGCGCGTCCGCAGCTCCTGCACGAGTCCGTCATCGACCGAGGCCAGAGCCACAAGGGCGCTGCGTCCCTGGACCTCGGTCCGCAGTGCCCCGCCGATCGCGAACGAGCGTGGCAGGTCTTCGCCCGCCGAGATCCGCAGCCGTTTTACGCGATCCTTGAGCTGGTCGAGCTCTTCGCAGACGGCGATGCGTCCCTCTTTGAGGATCGCGACGTGCGAGGCGACGCGCTCCAGGTCGGAGGTGATGTGGGTCGAGAAGAGAATGGTCCGCTCGCCGTCTTCCGTCGTCTGCATCAGCGATTCGAGGAATTTGCGGCGCGCGACAGGGTCAAGGCTGGCAACTGGCTCATCGAGGATCAAGAGTTGTGGCCGATGAGCCAGCGCCAGCACGAGCGACACTTTTTGCTTCTGCCCCAGCGACAGCGGGCCGACCCGCTCGTCCCACGGCAGCCCCCACTGCGAGACC